>CACZOS010000229.1 GCA_902782815.1 uncultured Lachnospiraceae bacterium
GTCTCTCCATCATCGGGAATAATCAGATTATCTGAGAAACCCTTTTCCAGAGCATACTCTCTGAGTTCCTTCTTTGAGAGAGTCCAGTGATTCAAAGACTCCATATGACAGGCAATCAGGACTGCTTCAGGGACAGCCAGATGAACCTGCTTTACTCCCTCTTTTCCCATGATAAGAGGTGCAGCTCCATAAACTATGTTCTCCCCACAGCTTACAGCAACTACATCTGGTTCATATTGATGAAGAATCCTGGCGACATTTGAATACCATACTGTATCACCAGTGATATATAGCGTTCTTTCACCAGGGTGTTTCAAGATCACCCCGCATGCCGGACCGGACAGTCGTGCCATCTCTCCGACACTGTGTTGAGCCTCGGTACGGATCAGGGAAATACCCCCTGTGATCTTTAATTCCGGATTCCCTATGATATCCACGTTCTGAAATCCCCAGCCTCTGATCTTTTGCGCATCGCTTTCATTCTGAGCTAAAAGCAGGACTTCCTTCGGCAGAAGCTCTGCTGCTCTTCTGTCAAAGTGATCCCTGTGCAAATGTGTCACAATGACAAGATCAGGATCCAGGAGATACTCAATGGGAACCGGCAGTTCTGAGAGAGGATTCATAAGCTCCTGCCTTGGCGAGTTCGGGAAGGGTTTCTGGCTCCCCCTCTCCCCAAGCATTGGATCTACCAGGATCCTTATCCCCGCATATTCTATCAGGCATGTAGCATTTCTTATAAATGTAAACTGCATCAATCTTACTCCCTATCTTATTTTATGGCTGCTAGAAAGCATTATAATGTCAAAAGAATTGTTGGAATATTCCTTATGGTTTGCCTTTACTTCATTTGGTTGCTTATTTCCATAAAATAGCTGGCACATCTTTAAGTATTATCATAGTTTCATTTGCTATTCATTTCTATTAACAGTGCCCCTATATCTCCATCTATACAGATGCTTCTTTCCTCAATCTCTATGGGACAGAAAGCCTCTCCATAGTTCAGACAGGCATACACAGCTCTTTCATTCTTAAGTGTCATCTGCCAGAACGGATATTTGATAATGACCGGTGTGTTTGCTCCAACTCCAAGTTCAAGATAGAGCACATGCTGATTTTCATATCTCCTAAGAAAATCTGAATAGGCTGCGGAGGCCCTGTGCCACCCTTCATCTTCCACAAAGGAGTCATCGGCTCTCAAATTCATGGCTACATCACTGCGATCATCCGGGCACTTCGGAATCAGCTCGAATGGTATCCTCATATGGAGTTTTCCATCCTCAGGTAATCGGAACACACCAGCTTCATCCTTAATAAACCCTTGGGCTTCCATCGCCTTCATAACCCATTTTTCATTATCATAGGTTTTCCTGATTGAGGGATTTACACTCTGAAAGAGACCGTAATCTCCCTGTGTGTAAAACAGCCTCTTTTTATCAAATCCCGCCTTCTGGAACTGATGATCAACATTCGTAGTAATCACGAAGTATTCTTTTTCTGTGACAAGGTCAAGCAGCATTTCATATACAGGCTTGGGTGTGTTCATATAGCGGTTGATATATATATTCCTCGCCCAGTAGGCCCATGAAATCTCAGGTTCCAACTGCATCACATAAAAGCCCCCGGAATACATGTCATGAAATCCATATTTCTCCTCAAAATCAAAGAAATATTTCTGAAAACGCTCTCCCTTGTATGTAAATCCGGCAGATGTGGAAAGTCCTGCTCCTGCACCGATCACAACAGCATCTGCATCTTCCATCTCTTTTTGAAGCCTGCTGATCTGCTCTTCCCTTGTTCCCTTCCCATATGACATATTCCGATTAAAGTATTTCACACCACTCATCCCCTTCTGTATAGTTTCAAGATAGCCGTCTGGCTGCTCACGATAAGAGGTCTTTGTAAATGTCTTTGTCTTCTTCTTTAAAAACATTGAATATCACCCTTTCAATCTCTCCGGGATGCTCATTCATCCAATCAGTCACTGCCTCCACAGCGATTTCACCGGCCCTCTTGTTGGGAAAATGGAATACGCCCGTGGAAATACAGCAGAAGGCTACCGTTTTCAGATCATTCTCTTTACACATATCCAGTGTATTCCGATAACAATCTGCCAGATCCCTTTCAAGCTCCGGTGTCAATTTGTATTGCGACGCAAAGCCAGTTCCCCGGGAGACAATCGGTCCCACAATGTGAACGATCTTCTTTGCCGGAAGATTGTATCCATCTGTCAGCATTGGAACCGCAGTCGGCTGTTCATAGTCCATACCGTATCTGATCCGCAGCTGATTCATTTGCCTGTTGCACTCAGCCCTCAGCTGTATACCTGCGTAAGTATGAATGCAGTTATCAATACAGGTATGCATCGGAACAAAGCATCCAAGCATCCGGGAGTTTGCCGCATTTACGATTGCGTCCACGGCAAGCCTTGTGATATCTCCCTGCCAGATGGAAAGGCCGTTTCTAATCTCCGGGATATCTGACAATGTGACGATTCCTTTTTCTTCATTACATCCTTTCAGGTACTCATCCTGAACCCGAATCACCTCCGAAGACATATTCCGCGGCATCCGGATGTTCATGAGAGATCTCAGCATCCTCCTTTTGCCTTCTGTATATTTTGGTGTTTTAATATCCTTACACTCTACTGAATCCATCTTAAACTCTTCAACCAGATAATCCAGACGTTCTTCCTGTGTCAACTGTTTCACCATTTCTTCACCTTCTTTCCACCAGGCCCATTGGACAGGCTGTCATCATCGCAATCCATCGTTTCTATCCCTACAGCAACCGGTTTAAAAGGGACCCCGGCTGTTTACCGGAGTCCCCTCTCTTAAACTTCCTTTACCAGTAGTTTCTCCATCTCTGTCCGAAGATTCAGAAGCGTGTATTTCTTCATCTCTGCTTCCATCGCATTCTGGATTGCTTTCAGCTTATCATCCAGAAGTGCATGAATGTTCTTTCCGACCGGGCAATCCGGATTCGGTGCTTCATGGAAACGGAACAAATCGCCATCTTCCACAGGTTCGATCGCTTCATATACATCAAAGAATGTTATCTCTGATAAGTCTCTTGTGAGTTCGATTCCGCCTGTTCCTCTGGCAACATTGATCAGGCCGGCTCTCTTCAGCTGTGTGAGTATTTTACGAATAATGACGGGATTGGTATTAATGCTAGATGCCAGAAAATCACTGGTCACTTTGTAATCATCCTTGAATGTATCCACACAGGTAAAGATATGCA
>CACZOS010000230.1 GCA_902782815.1 uncultured Lachnospiraceae bacterium
AAAATCCGGTCTGTCAGCTTAGCGACAGACCGGATTTTCTTATGGCTTACACCTTCCGCACGGTTCATATCCCTGCTGCAGGATCTCCTCCCTGTCCGCCCGGGATATGACCTTATTCTTTTCTTTCATTTCAGCCACGCTGTCACAGGAAGGGCGATGAAAAAGCCGGGAATTTGTGTTCAGCACATATCCTTCCTCCTCAGATTCCGCGCCGGACCGGTTTTCTTTCGTATAATTCTCCTCTTCATCACTCAGCCGGCTGTCACCGGTCAGATAATCGATACTGATCCCCGGCTGGACATTGTAGGCAAAGACACAGAAACAGATACCCCGGCCTCCGTCCTCCACGGACAGGCCTTCCATAAGTACGCCGTCTGCCAGAAGATTATCCCCTTTGAAAACAGGAGTTACCCGGTAAAGGACATGGTTTCCTGTTGAACGGACGTACTCCAGCACTTTGAGTTCAAAGGGCTGCATTCCTTCCGTATTCAGCCGGCGGGTGCCGGTGATAAGGTTTCTCTCGTTGGCATTTTCCCCGGTCAGCGAATAGGCGATCAGATGGCACCGGTTATAGAGATAGTTGCCGTCAATAAGATCATGGTAGTTGGCAACCTGCCATCCGGAAGGGTGGATCTCCCCGATAGGTCCCCTCGTCTCCTGGGGCAGGGTTTCCGGACACACATTGGCGTATGCCGGTCCGCATCTGCCCAGATCATCCAGGTCGGTGTAGCGTTCAAAAGCCTCCCGGGTTATTTCTTGCGGAGTGAAGAAGGGCTTATTATCATTGATCTCGGTATAGGCAGCTCCTGTATAGGCGGGGATATCCATATCCATCCCGGCCTGGTCTTCCGGACCGGCTTCCTCAGGGGCGGCAGGTACGGAGGATATATCTGTATCTCCGGGCTGTTCCGGAAATAAAAAGACTCCGCAGCATCCGGCCAAGAGAACCAGAAAGATGATAAGGATTCTGAAAATCTCTTTTCCTTTCACCATATTTCTCCGGGATATTTCATCCCCCATTCCTTCCGGAGACCCGTCATGATCTCCATGACATCCCTGGAGTATTCGAGCTTCATTATTTCCTCTTCTCCGGAAAGAACGGCCTTTTCCATGTCTGTCATTTCATACACCAGGGCTCTCCCGCTTTCCCCCAGCTCCAGGCTGGTTTCCTTTCCCGTCTCCGCGTCCACGATAAGCGCTTTACATGCCCTGGGATACTCCATGATCTCGATGTATCCCTTTTCCAGGCTGATCATGGCCCTCTTGGGCTGTTTGGAGTGCATGGAGAGGGCAACGGTGGCCATCTGGCCCAGAGAGTTTTTCAGGAGGATGGTCGCCTGCTCATCAGAACCTGTGGGGGATGGTTTCCACTGGCTCAGGATCTCCCCCGGTTTTTCTTCCATGAAGGACCGGACAATGGAAAGGGCGTAAACTCCGATATCCAGCATGGCTCCTCCTGCCAGATTCATGTTGAAAAACCGGCTGTTCATATCATATTCCTTGAAACTGCCGAAATTGAGGGTGATGATCTGCACTTTGCCAAGCTGACCGCTTTGCGTGATCTCCCAAAGCCTGCGGTAAAGGGGCATATGCCATATGGTCATGGCCTCTGCGAGGATAAGGTTCTTTTCTTTGGCCAGAGCTGCCATCTCATCCAGTTCCCGGCTGTTTAAAGTGATGGATTTCTCCACCAACAGATGTTTTCCGTTCTCCAGGGCAGTTTTCATAAAGGGATAATGAGTATTGTGGGGGCTGGTGATATAGATGATGTCCACCCGGTCGTCATAAAACATCTCCTCGATCTTCTTGTATACCTTCTGAACACCATACTTTTCGGCAAAAGCCACAGCCTTTTCATAGGTACGGTTGCCGATGGCGTAGAGAGGTCTGCCCATGTCGGACAAGGCCCGGGCCATCTCATTGGCGATCACCCCGGCACCCAGGACTGCCCAGTTTAATGGTCTGTTCTCTTTTTTCATGTTCTTTTTCTCCTGACTGTCAGATATATCTATGTAGATCATTAAACCCCGGCTTTTAGCCGGGGTTCAGATCATTCAGATTCCATCACAAACAAGACGCCCAGTGTACCCGGTCCGCAGTGGGAGGAAATCACACTGCCGGCGCGGGTGATGAGGATCTCGTCAAACCGGCCCAGGTCCTCCAGATACTTCTTCACGGTATCCAGGATGTGGTCGTCACAGCCGGAATGGGTAATGAAAACTCTGTCTTTCCTTGCTTTTTGAAGGTCGGTTTCCATATCTCCCACATAGTCCAGAATATATTTTCGCGCGGAACCCCGATATTTTTTTCCGGGGCTCATGGCTCCCTGGCTGACCGCGATCCGGGGGTGGAGTTTAAGGGCACTGCCCACCATCATGGCCAGACCGCTGCACCGCCCGCCCCTGTGGAGATAAACCAGGGTATCCACCACAAAACTGGCCCGCACAAGGGGGATCATAGCCTGAATCTCTTCTTCGATCTCGGCTGCCCCTTTCCCTTCCCCGGCGAGGACGGCCGCATGCAGGACCTGTAATCCGATCCCGGTGGAAAGATTGCGGGAATCGATGATATGGATACGGTCGGAATCAGGCATGCCTTCCGCCACCATCTTGCAGATATTATAACTGGAAGACATCTCTGATGAGATGGTGAACACCAGGAGCTCATCAGCCTTTGCCAGTTCCTTTGTATAGATTTCTTCCACTTCACCCATGGTCAGGGCTGCCGTCTTCGGCGTCTCTTTGTTCTCGTCCGACCACTGGTAGATCTCATCCGGAGAAATACTGATCCCATCCAGATAATCCCGGTCACCCAGTACCACATGAAGAGGGATGATCGTGATGTCATACCGGGCCACAAGTTCCGGTGAAAGATCACATGTGCTGTCTGCGATAATGGAAAGCATTGCCTTACTCCTTTACTGTATCTGATTCGGATCCGCCTGCCGGTTTCGGAAGGGACCCTTTATTCTCATTTGATGACTTATTCCTTTTTATGGTATTATAATATGAGAACACCAAGTATTCTATGGCCAAATAGCAACGGTCCCAGAGAATAAGCAACAATACTGATAAAAAATGGGTAATATATCATGAATAAAACGGATCTCAGAGTCAAAAAAACCAAACGTCTTATACGGAATTCTTTTGCGAAGCTTCTGGCCGGGAAAGACCTGACCAGGATAACCGTCACCGATATCGTCCGTCTTGCGGAGATCAACCGGAAGACCTTCTACAACCATTTCGGATGTGTCCAGGATGTGATGGATGATATAGAAAATGAGATACTGGAAGGGATGGAACTGTTTTTAAAGACCCATACTCCCAATGATATCCTGAATGATCCCTCCATCCTTTTCAGAGCGATCACCGAGGTGATCAAAGGAAACTACGAGTTTTACTCCCAGATTCTGTCCATGCATGAGAACATGAACTTCTTTACCAAGCTGATCCGGAGGATGAGGGAGATCTATCAGCAGAAAGAGATCGTTGGCCCCACCAGCAGGGAAGAATGGGATTTCATCCTGGAATACACCTTTTCAGGCCTCTTCGCCATTTACCGGTATTGGATCCAGTCCGATCACGCCATCCCCCTGGAGGACCTGGCCAATCTGACCGAGAGGCTCTGCATCAACGGAGTACGCGATTTTACCCGGTGATCCTTCACCAGACAATGATCCTCTCCAGGGTTTTGCCCAGGTCAGACAGTCCTTCCCTGTCCCCGTCGTCAAACCGGTCAGGCAGAGGGCTGTCTATGTCCAGCACCGCGGTCACCCGCTCCCGGCAGTGGAGAGGAATTACGATCTCCGATCTTGAAGCGCTGTCACAGGCTATATGGCCGGGGAAAGCATGGACATCGGGAACCAGCTGCAGGCGGTCTTCCTTCCATGCTGTTCCGCAGACTCCTCTCCCCTTCTCTATCTTTACACAGGCCACTTTTCCCTGAAAAGGACCCAGGAGAAGGACGTCATCTTTCACCAGGTAAAATCCGGCCCAGTTAATGTCCGGAAGTGAAGAAAATAAAAGCGCCGAAACATTGGCCATCAGCGGAATGGGATCCGCCGATTCCTCAGCCAGGGACTCCGTCTGCTTTCTGATCAGATCATAATCTACCATCTTTCCCTCCAATCTGTTCTCCGGATCTTCGATCCTTTCGCGAATAATCTTACCTACATAACTGTAACGAAAAAGGATTCCACTGTCAATAAAAACTGGAAAAAACCTACAACAATTGGTGTTTTTATGATATACTTTTTATAAAAGATTCACGATAACCCATACTAAAGGGAGGGAGATAAATTGGATTACGGTTTGAAAGGAAAAAATGTCCTGGTCACCGGAAGTACAAAGGGACTCGGAGAGGCTATCGTCCGGATCCTTGCCGGTGAAGGAGCAAATGTGATCGTTTCCGGCAGAAGCGAAGACCTGGCGAAAGAACTGGCGGAAAAATACAGAAAAGAATATGGAGTCAAAGCGGAGGGTATTCCTGCCGACCTTGGGAAAAAAGGCGCTGCGGAACAGCTGTTTGCCGAGAGTATGGAGGCCCTGGGCGGACTGGATATCCTGGTGAATAATGCAGGGATCTGGCCCACAGCCTATGTCCGGGAAATGACTCTCGAGGACTTTGACCGCACCATCTACATGAATCTGGAGGTTCCTTTCCTCCTGAGCAAGATGATGGTTAATTACCTGATCGGGCAGGAGAAAAAAGGAAAGATCGTTCAGATCGTCTCCCAGGCAGCTTTTCACGGATCCACCACCGGGCATGCCCACTATGCCGCATCAAAGGCGGGCCTGGTCACTTTCTCCCGGTCTCTGGCCAGGGAAGTGGCAGGTTTCGGGATCAATGTAAACTGTGTGGCGCCGGGTATGATGGAGACACCTATGGTGAAGGATGCCCTGACGGACAAGAGAGACTACTATAACAGCAGGATCCCCATCGGACGGGTGGCTACCGCGGATGAGGTGGCTTATTCCGTGGCCTTCCTGGCTTCAGATAAGTCGGATTACCTGACGGGGATCACCATCGACGCCACAGGCGGTATGATGATGCGCTAAGATATGAAAGAACCTGAAAAGAGGGATGGCTGCCATCCCTCTTTTACTTACCGGTTGTTTTTCATTTTAATGAATTCCCGAATATTCCGTTGATATACTGAATGTATTCTTTTTCTGTCATACCCGGTCCCTGATCATCATCATATTCAAAACTATAAATATAAAATTCACTGTCTTCATAATGCTGGGTAACCTTGGTGACCCTGCCGTCTTCTATCTCATAGTCATACTCCCATTCCGGGATGCCGTCGGGAATCAGGAATTCCTCCTTGGTCATGAACCCATCACTGTTGTAGGTGATGATCCGCTCTTCAGTTTCTTCAGAAATCTGCGAATCCTCATAAACAATATATTTTACTGAAGCGGTTTTGGAAAGATCCTTGTCATTGACCCCCTCATAGCTGTATTCATACACGGTTTTGTCCGCTTCATTTCCATCGACGATGCTCTCCATTCTCACCAGCAGCCCGTCTTCGTCATACTCGTATTTCTCCGCCATTCCGTTCCAGTCGTAAAGGGTGAGCCTTCCCTGGTCATCGTACTC
>CACZOS010000231.1 GCA_902782815.1 uncultured Lachnospiraceae bacterium
TGCCCCTACGCCTAGTTCCAGAAACAACACATGGAGGTCTTCATGTCTTCTGAGGAAATCGGAATATGTTGCAGAAGCCTGGTGCCATCCTTCATCTTCCACAAAGCTGTCGTCGGCTCTGAGATTCATAACGACGTCAGACCCGTCATCCGGACATTTTGGAATGAACTCCGACGCTATCCGCATCGATAGTATTCCATCCTCGGGCACCTGGAAAATGCCGGCCTCATCTTTTACAAAGCCCTGGTCTTCCATTGCCGTCATCACCCAGGTCTCATTGTCATAGGTTTTTTGTAAGGATGGGTTCACGCTCTGGAACAAACCGTAATCCCCCTGTGTATAGAAAAGACGTTTCTTGTCAAAACCTGACTTCTGGAACTGATGATCCACATTTGTGGTAATGATAAAATAGTCTTTGCCCTCCATCAGTTTCCGCAGATTCTCATACACCGGCTTCGGTGCGGTAATATACCGATTAAAGTATATATGTCTTGCCCACCACGCCCAGCGGGTTTCCGCATCCGGAAACGGATAAAAGCCGCCGGAGTACATATCCCGGATACCAAACTTTTCAGCGAAATCAAAAAAATATTTCTGGAAACGCTCCCCGCTGTACGTGAATCCGGCAGAAGTGGAAAGGCCTGCCCCGGCTCCGATCACAATCGCATCAGCAGTTGTTATTTCCTTCTTTAACTTTGTAATCTGTTCAGATCTTGTCCCTTTTCCCTGAGACATATACTTGTTAAATAAACGCACTGTGTCTATTCCTTTTTCGATTGTTTCGAGATAACCATTCGGCTGCTCATGAAAGGAGTTTTTCATAAATGGCTTTATCCTCCTCTTTGAATACGTTGAATATCACTCTTTCCATCTCTCCGGGATGTCCTTCGATCCAGTCTGTTACGGTTTTTACGGCAATCTCCGCTGCCCTTTGGTTCGGAAAGTGGAACACTCCCGTGGAAATGCAGCAAAATGCTACGCTTTTCAAATCGTTATCTTCACACATGTCAAGTGTGTTTCGATAGCAATCTTCCAGATCTTTTTCCAACGCCGGTGTCAATTGATCCCTCACGATCGGACCCACGATATGAATTACCTTCTTTGAAGGGAGATTGTATCCGTCTGTCAGTATGGGGCTTGCTGTAGGCTGTTCGTAATCACTGCCATATCGGATTCGCAGCTGATTCATCTGTCTGTTGCACTCCGCTCTCATCTGTACTCCTGCAAAGGTATGAATGCAATTATCAATGCAAGTATGCATCGGAACAAAACAGCCTAGCATCTGCGAGTTCGCTGCATTTACAATCGCGTCAACAAAAAGGCGTGTGATGTCTCCCTGCCAGATGGACAGACCGTCTCTGATCTCTGGTATGTCAGAAATGGTTACAATCCCTTTTTTTTTTTTTTTTTCTTTCAGATAATCGTCTTGAATCCGGATCACATTTTCTGGCATCTTCCGTGGCATACGGATGTTCATGAGGGATCGTAGGAACCTCTTTTTCCCTTCTATATCCTCTGGAGTCTCACAATCGCTGTATTCTCTGCTATCTTCTTTGAATTCCTCGACCAGATAATCCAGCCTTTCTGTCTGTGTCATTTGTTTCGACATTCCTTCACCTCTGCATTTTTGTCTGGACAAAAACATACTTTTCATCCGACGATAAGTCTTCCCGGAACCGATACCCACTCCAATCGAAGGCTTTGATCCGTTCCGGTTCGATAATGTTATTTGCTGCCATATACCGTACCATCTCCCCACGGGCCATCTTGGCATAAACCCCTTTTTGAACAACTTTGCCGCCTTTCAGTTCTCCGAAAATGCAGGTAATGTACCGGTCGTCAGGCTGCAGATATTTCTCAATACATTTAGAGTATTCCTTCGATGCGAGATTGACAATCGTCCTTCCGTGGTACGAACCTGAATCTTTAGACCCATGAATCACTTCCTGATATATCCTGTCACCCCAAAAATCATAAAGATTTTTATAGCCTGATATGGTTTCTTTTGCCTGTGCCGGAAGGCTGGTCCATTTAGCGCCCATCTCCAAACGGTAAGGTACAACACCATCCATTGGTTTTACTACTCCATAGAATCCGGACAGGATTCGCAGGTGCTCCTGTACATAATCGTATTGACCATCCTCAAAAACGGCCGGTGCCATGTAGGTATACTGTATACCATCGTAAGAGAGTATCGCAGGAGTAAGATTCTTTCGAAGATCCATATGGGTAAATCGTTCGGCATTCTGCCTTGCAATCCCGTCATTGCAGGCCCAAAGTTTCTTCTGCTCCTCATAGGAAAGGCTCTGGATCCAGTGCATCAGGATTTCTGTTTTATCCATAAAAACTGGAAGCGTGCTGCAGATCATCGAATCCGTATCTACCCGCATCTGTTTTGCCGGGGAAATAATAATCCTGAGTTCTCTATTCTTGTCCGGCAGGGTAACTGACGTTGCTTTCGTTCCAATTCCTGACATTTCATATCCTTTCTGCTCCATGTGGCAGCCGTCATCAAACGATACCTATATCATACAGGAAGCCATACCAGGATGCAAGCTTACCCAAATGCTCATTCTGTCTATTTTTTATATTGAATAAACAAGAAATAATTGTTATAATATTAAAGTTTAGATAGTTTATGATTTGGAATTAATCTGTTAATGATTATTATTGGCTTTTTGATTACAGGAAAGGAGTTAGCAATATGAAATTAAAAGCCCATTTGATCCTGCTTTTCCTTTTTGCTGCGATGCTGGGAATGACACCCGCGCAGGTAAAGGCAGACAGCCAGAACGTGAAATATCTGGATACTACAGACGGCGACAAAGAGAAAACAGCAGAGAATGTCCGAGAGGTGGAACAGAATATGTCCACCGGCTGGTATGCAGTCACCAGTAACCGAAGCTTCGATGATGATCATATGCTCTCCGTGAACGGAGATGTCAACCTGATCCTCTGCAACGGTGCAACGCTGACTGCCGAGGACGGTATCAATGTTCCGGCCGGCAGCAAGCTTACCATCTGGGGACAGAAGAATCATGAAGGAAAGCTGGTCGCAGAAGGTGATGATTACAATGCCGGAATCGGCGGCACAGAAGATGGCAGCTGCGGGGATATCATCATCAACGGTGGCAAGATCAATGCTACCGGTGATAGAAATGCTGCGGGAATCGGCGGTGGTGAGGACTGTAATATGACGAATGCAGTCATCACCATCAACGAAGGAAATGTGACTGCTACCGGCGGCAATTTCGGCTCTGGAATTGGAAGTGGGCAAAGTAATAATGTTGCCGACTTAAAGATTAATATCAACGGGGGTACGATCAATGCTACCGGCGTTCACTATGCATCAGGTATTGGTATTCGATTCCCTGCTACTAATAGTGCAGCCGGCATCACCATAACCGGTGGCAACATCACGACCAAATCAACAAGGTATGGCGGATATGGCCTGGGAGGCAATGAGGGGAATCTTCAATCCATCAAGATCAGCGGAGGCACTGTGACTGCCACAGGGTGTTCCGGTTGGGTTGGAATGATCGGTAAAGAGATAGATATCAGCGGCGGAAAAATCACCGCAGAAGGAGGCAATTCCAACGGTGGTATCTACGCTGAGACCATTACTATTGACGGCGATCCCGCTCAGGGAGACTATCTTATTGCTCGTGGTCATAGTAATAGTGGAATCTGGTCTTCTGGCAGTGTAACCATAAAAAACGGTAAAATCGAGGCTACATCAGACAAAGAAGAGTGTGGGGCCGGCATCGCAGGCAGGACCATCACCATTTACAATGGTAACATCACTGCAAGTTCCAATGGAACAGATGGCGGGGCCGGCATCGGCGGAAAACGTAAAGAAGATGGCGGGACCATCATCATTAACGGTGGTGATATCACCGCCAGCAGCAAGGGCGGCGCAGGGATTGGCGGCGGTTATGGCGGTGATTCCGGATCTATTACCATAAACGGCGGCAAGGTAACGGCAACTGCAAAAGATTACGGGGCAGGTATTGGTGCCGGAGCCGGACATGACTGTAAAGATGTAACCATTAACGGAGGAACCATTACTGCGAAAGGCGGCTCCGAAGGCGGTGCCGGCATCGGCGGCGGAATAACAAGCGGGCATCTGGTCGGAACAGTTAAGATTACCGGAGGTGACGTCACTGCCGAAGGTGGTGCCGAAGGCGGTGCCGGGATCGGCGGAAGCCTCTCCGGAAATGCCGGTGATGGAAAAGTGATCATCAGCGGTGGCAAGGTAAAGGCAACCGGAGGCGATGAAGCTGCCGGCATCGGTGGCGGCGATGAAGGCTGGAAATCTTTCGGCAGAGGCGGTGAAGGCGCTACCGTAGACATCACCGGTGGTCTGGTCATCGCCCAGTCAGGCGGCGGCAGCTCCTGTGCGATCGGCAATGGTGGCAGCGACAAGGTGAAAGGAACACTGACTATCGCCGATGACATGAAGGTCCAGGCCGGAAGCGACCTGACGAACCGGGAAAATTACGAGCGGACATTCACCGCTGCTGAGCGTGAGAGCGCTTGTCAATACCGTTATAATGCACGCATCGAAAAGTGTGACCACCCCGGAAACCAATATGTAGACATTACAGAAGATACCCATACTTGCAAGTGTGATTACTGCAAAACGACGTTTCATGCTGAAAACCACCAATTTGACCTGCATCTGTGCACGGTCTGCGGATATGGTCAGGAAGGGGTAAAGGTCACTTTTAAGGCGGATAATCAGATCTATGATAATGAAGACAAGAACATGTATCTGCCTCCTGACAAAGACTACCTCCTGCCGGAATGTAAATTTGAGCCGGAATCGGATCAGTACTTTGCCGGATGGAAGCTGACTGTCGACGGAGAGGACAAGGTCCTTCCCCCTGGGAAGCCATTCCATGTCGGAAGAGAAGATCTGACCATAACCGCCACATGGGCAAAGAGGATGACGGTCACCTTGATTCCCAATATAAACTCGACAGACCAAAGCACATGGATTACTGAGGATATGGCAAAAGGTGATATCTACACCATGCCTGAAAAATGTCCCTTTGAAAAACCCAGTGAAGATATGGTTTTCCTCGGTTGGTACTGGGGTACAACAGAAA
>CACZOS010000232.1 GCA_902782815.1 uncultured Lachnospiraceae bacterium
CTGTTGTTTTAGGTTCTTCGAACTGTTCGTTCTCGTTCCATGGATCTGATGTCTTGACATCGATAAGCCTCAGACCCGAATGAAATTTAAAGCAAAGCTTTCCGCTTTGATTGAATTGAACGTTCAAGGTTGTTGTGTTATTCAGTTATCAAGATGCGGTGCCGCCGGCAGCGGTATAAAAACCTCTTTTTCCGTAGCGGCTTTATCATTCTATCACAGGAGAATTTCTTTGTCAACGACTTTTTCTCACCCCGGTGGTATCCAGTTTTTTCCGGGATAAAAGAGGCACTTTTTAGTGAATTTTCAGAATCAGGGATGTTTTTCTGATTTTATTCCCGATATATTTTATGCTATAATAAATTCACTTCAGCTGACCCGAGGATATTATACAGAAAGGAATAGGATATTTCCCCCGACGGGAAAAATCTTGAACTGACTACATGAAAAATTATAAGATCATCAACGGCGTCATCCTCTCTTTCCGGGATGATGCGCTGGTTACGGAGAAGAAGACCCTCTATATCAGGGAGGGAAAGATCAGCTTTTCCCCCTTCACCGATTCGGAACAGTACGAGACCGTGGACGCAGGCCATATGCTGGTCATGCCCGGCCTGATCAACATGCATACCCACGCCTATATGACCATGATGAGAAACTACGCGGATGATGTTCCCTTCCAGGAATGGCTATTTAACCGGGTCATGCCTGTGGAGGACAACCTTCCTGTCGAGGCGGCCTACTGGACCTCCATGCTGGGTTTTCTGGAAATGATCACCACCGGAACCACCTGTTTTGTGGACATGCATATGTACCACCGCCAGTCTGCCCTGGCAGCAAAAGAGGCGGGGATCAGAGCCTATATCGGCAGAGGCCTGGTGGGAGAAGACCTTTTCGGGGACGGCTACAGCAGATATAAGCAGGCTCTGGAGGAGATGGAGGAGTTCCGGTCCGACACCATGGACTTTATCCTTTCCCCCCACGCCATTTACACCTGTTCGGAAAAGCTGCTGGGCCAGACGGCTGAAGCGGCCAGGGAAAAGGGTATGCTCAAGCAGATCCACCTTTCCGAAAGCGTGACGGAAGTTGAGGACTGCCTGAAAAACCACGGTAAAACTCCGGTAGCCTATTTATATGATATGGGTTTCCTGGATGAGAAGACCATCCTCGCCCATTGTGTCCAGATGCGGGAAAATGATATGGAACTTATCAGGGAGTCCGGAGCTTCCGTAGTCACCAATGTCGCCAGCAACGCAAAACTGGGCAACGGCATCGCACCCCTGTGTCAGATGAAGGATCTGGGCATCAACGTATGTATCGGCACGGACGGTGCAGCCAGCAACAATACCCTGAACATGTTCCGGGAGATGGGTCTTTTATCCCTCATGCACAAGGCATATGCCAGGGACTGTCTGGCCATCCCCTCGGATTACATCGTCAAAGCAGCTGTCCTTCACGCCTCCAGGGCATTAAAGAATCCGGCCATCGGAAACATTGAAGAGGGTTCGGCGGCCGACCTGGTTTTCGTGGACCTTAATGCCCCCTCCCTGTTCCCCAACAATAACATCGTCTCCTCCCTCTGCTACTCGGCAAATGGATCGGAGGTGGATTCCGTCATGATAAACGGCACATTTGTCATGAGGAAACATGAGTTGCTGACCATAGACCGGGAACGGGTCTATTATGAAATCGGGAAAATCGTTAATAATCATCTGTAATATATGATAAGGAGATAAAAATGAGTATCATCAGAGACGCTTCCCTGGCCGATGCCGGGATGACAAAAATCCGTTGGGTCCGGTCCCACATGCCTGCCCTGACAGAGATAGAAAAGCAGTTTGAGAAGGAGCAGCCTTTCAAGGGTCTGCGAATCGCCGTATCCGTCCACCTGGAAGCCAAGACTTCCAATCTGGGGCTGGTCCTGAAAAAGGGCGGAGCCGATGTCTATCTTACCGGCTGCAACCCCCTGTCCACCCAGGATGATGTGGCGGCAGCCGTCGCCTCCCTGGGAATAGAAACCTACGGACTGTACGGAGTAGACGAAAAGGAATATGAGCATCTGCTGGCAGAGACTTTGAAATGTCACCCGCACCTGATCGTGGATGACGGGGGAGACCTTATCAATCTGCTCGGCGGAAAGTGCAGAGAATACGGAGACAACCTGATCGGCGGCTGCGAGGAGACCACCACCGGGATTATCCGGCTGAAGGCCCGAGAGAGGGAAGGGGTCCTTCCCTGCCCCATGATGGCAGTCAATGACGCCAAGGCAAAACATTATTACGACAACAAATACGGTACAGGCCAGTCTGTGTGGACTGCCATCATGGATACCACCAATCTCATCGTTGCGGGAAAAACGGTGGTGGTGGCCGGTTACGGATGGTGCGGAAAAGGCGTGGCCATGCGGGCCAAGGGCATGGGTGCAAATGTCATCGTTACGGAGGTTGACCCCTTTAAGGCCCTGGATGCCACCATGGACGGTTTCCGGATCATGAAGATGGATGAAGCAGCTAAACTGGGAGACTTCTTTGTCACCGTCACCGGCTGTAAAGACGTGATCGTGGAAAGACATTTCCATGAGATGAAGGATAATGTCATCCTGTGCAATGCCGGTCATTTTGACTGTGAAGTGGATGTTGCCCGCCTCAGGGAAATTGCGGTATCCTCAAAGGTTCAGCGACATAACATCATGGGCTACACCCTGAGTAACGGCCGTACCCTCAACGTTCTCGGTGAAGGAAGACTGGTGAATCTGGCCTGTGGTATGGGTCATCCGGCGGAGATCATGGATATGTCCTTCGCCGTTCAGGCATTAAGCCTTAAATGGCTGGCAGACCACCGGGATGAACTGGAGACCAGAGTCTACCAGGTGCCGGATTCCATCGATGATGTCATCGGCAGATACAAGCTGGCCGCCATGAACCTCTCCATCGATGAGCTGACGGAGGACCAGAAGGCCTATCTTTCCGGCTGGGAAGTATGATGCAGACATGAAAAAGGAGCGCCTCACTACGGCGCTCCTTTTTCATGTCTTTCCAACTGGAGTATAGGGGGATCGAACCCCTGGCCTTCAGATTGCGAACCTGACGCTCTCCCAACTGAGCTAATACCCCAAACGCAGGCCGGCCTTACAGCCTGGGCCGGTCTGCTTTATTATTATTCACCGATAGTATAACACATTTTCGAAACAGAGGGCAACCTGTCCTGAACGAAATCCTGACCCGGTCAGTTATCCCCCGTTTTTGATCTCTTCCATCATGTCCTCAAGAAAATGAGCCGGTCCGTCCTCATCATTGGCGGGAATGACAAGGTCCGCATGCTTTTTCAGCACTTCCATACCATTGGCCACCGCCGCCCCCAGATGGGCATAGCGGATCATCGCCAGATCGTTCTCGCTGTCACCGATGGCGATGACATCCTCCCTCCGGACTCCCAGATACTCGCGAAGATAATCCAGTGCCCCGTCCTTATTGCTTCCCCTGGCAAAGATCTCCACCGTATAGGGGGTGGAATAGCCGTATTCAATATCATCAAACCGGCCGAGCCACTCCACGCAGGCTGCGTTGTCAGAAGGATCGATGAAGGAGAAGAACATTTTTCCGAAGGTCAGCTCCCCGTCAAGGATCATCCGGCCCAGGTCAGGAACCCGGAGATCGGTGGCCAGCAGGTCATCACACATAGCCTTCTCTGTCCTGGTGGCACGAAATATGTCCTCAGCACCGGCCTCCAGATAGGAATCATTCCCGCTGTAGCCGCAGTAAAATCCTCCATTCTCTTTCACATAGGAGTAGATGGCATAGGAGGTCTCCCGGGAGATCTTCTTTTCATAGATGATCTTCTCTCCCTCGCATTCGGTGATCACCGTCCCGTTGGAGCCGATGGTATAACGGACACCCTTTACGTCCCCCACCTTGGCCATGATGCTCCTGAAACACCTGCCCGAAGTGGGAACAAAGAGGATATCCTCTTCCTGTACCTTTTCAAGCACCTCTTTGGAGTAACCGGATATGTTGCTGTCAGACCGGAGCAAAGTCCCGTCCAGATCTATGGCGATGATCTTCATGGAGATATCCTTTCTTGATTGATAAACACCTGTTTATAAAATACCATACTGCTGATATAACTTCCTGTTATACGTTAAAAACCGCTTAAACCATCGATCATTTCCACAGTTTAAACGGTTTGTGTTCATTTCTTATCATTCATCTTCCAGGACTGCATCGGTTTTCTCCCGGGGATAAACCGGAAACATCACAGACTGCATACCGCAGTGATCAGAGCGATCTTCATCATGTCATGGAAACCTTCTCTGATCTCTTCCGGAGGAAGCATCTCTCCTGTGCGGATATTATCCGAGATACTAAGGAGTGACAGCGCTCTTTTTTTATTGGCTTTCGCGCACAGGAACAGTCCTGCCGTCTCCATCTCCACCGCCAGAAGCCCTGTGGCCATGGCCTTCTCTATGGCCTTCTTGTCCGGGTTGTAGAAATAGTCGGAAGTATAGACCGTTCCCACATCCGCCTTAACACCAAGACCTTCGGCAGCCAGCTTCGCGATCTGGAGAAGCTTTCTGTCCGGACCGGGATTACTTATCCCTTCCTTCTCATAGATCCGGACGCAGGAAGAATCTGTGATGGCGGAATCGGGGATCACCACGTCCTTGAGATGAACGCCCTCCTGAAGACCGCCTGCGGAGCCAACCCGGATGATGGACTCCACACCGAAACAATTATAGAGATCCTGGGCATAGATCATCATGGAAGGAATCCCCATTCCTGACCCCATGACCGAAATCTCCTTCCCGTAAAATGTCCCGGTATAGCCCAGCATATTGCGGACATCATTAAAGAGGACCGGATTATCCAGGTACGTCTCGGCAATGTATTTTGCGCGCAGAGGATCCCCGGGCATAAGGACGACTTTCGCGATATGTGTTCCCTCTTTTAATTGGATACATGCAGACGGTGAAAGTACCATTGACCGACATCCTCCCGTAGTTTCAAGACTCGCTGGTAACCTACCTATAATCTACCACCTTATCCCTGTCAAATCAATCCTCTGCTCCTGCCGGATTACCGTGCTTATTTGCCCAGTTTCTATAATTTATTGCCCCGAATTTATTGCCCGAAAAAACTCAGGGACATCTTAACAATCTTATTGGCGAATACCACCCGGTAGGTCCTCCATCCGAAACAGGGCAGGACAGTCTGGATCCGCCCCCCTTCCAGGGTTCCCTGGTAGAGGATTTTCCCGTTATGGTTCAGGATGGTGCAGGCATTATCCTTGGTGACCGCGATGTCTTTCCCCACCATAAAAATGTCGTCAAAAACCATGTCCAGAGGGGCAGTCATGATCCGGTTTCCCTTTTTGTTATAGAGGTGGATCATATATTTGACCCCGTCCACTTCATCATTTTCGCAGACAAGGCCAAAGGAAGAATCATCTTCAAACACACTTTCAATCCCCTGGTCAAACTTAAGACTCCTGAACTCTCTGGGAGTACCCGAAATCTGATAGAAATGTACTTCATGATCACTGTAGGCGATCAGACGGTCTTTGCCTAAAAATCTGAGCTTGGGGATCAGGGTCCAGTCGTAATCAAATCCCCCGACCAGAGGGATGGTATCCGGCTGGAGCTGCCGGCTGAAATCGTAGAGAGCTACCCTCGATCTTCCGATCAGGTCATTCACCACATAATAACTTATGGCCAGTTTGGACCCGTCGGGTGACAGGGCTGCCGTAAGAGGATACCCCGTCTCTTCCAGGGTAACCTTGGTCTCGGCGATCATCTCTCCGGAGGCGGTATAAACCTCCACATAATTACAGCCGTCCCCCTGAAGGATAGCTTCGATATTTCCGTTCTCGGCCACATCCAGCTGGACGATGGGGTAGCGGAAGGTAAAATCGTGGACCTGCCCTTCCACATTAAAAAGAATAGCCTGGTTTCCTCCCTTGTCCCCCAGAAAAATATATCTGCCCGACTTGGCCACAAAGGGTTTGGAAAAGGACAGGGCGATGTTCCATTTGGCCACACCGAAGGGCTGCTGGAACTCTATTCCGTTGCTGCTGTATTTAAGGTATCCGCTGGAAAATGTACGGTAATGTACATCTGCATTTTCCTCGGTCTTGATCTCCTCTTTATATTTATAGAAATTACACCGGCTTTGCTGGATCAGATGAAAGACAAGCAGAAGGAACAGAAAAATGCCTGCTGCAGTCAGCAGTCTCATCCTCCTGCGGCGCATTCTCCGCTTTTCAATTCTTCTGAGTTCTTCCCTTTTGTGGGTAAAGAGCTCATAGTTAATGATCTGTCTTGCCATTGGTCCCTCTCTTTTCTGCTTCAGTCCGTTCTTACGGAATCATTTGGCCAGCTTTTTCTTCCCGATGACATGGAAAACGATATCCCGATAGGTCCGGTTGGCATAATGAAGGCCGTCGGTATAACGGAATTTCAGTTTACTGAAAGTATCAATGTATCCGCACTCCCGGGGAAGGTTTTCCCGGATGTAGGTATTGAATTTCCGGATCTTCCGATTGATGTAAGCCGCCCTCTCTTTGGTCTTGGCATAGGGGTTGCGGGAACCGGCCCGCACCGGGTTCACCGTCATAAAATACAGCCCCGCCTCCGGATAGTTTCTGTGGATCTTTTTCAACAGATTCAGATAACTTTTTCTTCGGTCTTTCCCCCTGCCGATATCATTTACCCCGAACTTAAAGATGACGATCCGCCGGGGATTACTTTTAAGTCTTTTAGCCAGTTCCTTGTATCCGCCGCCGTTGGCCCAGCCGTAAGTGGCACCTTTCCTGGCCACCACATGCTCCTTCAGGATGGTTGTCGGCCGAACTCCTTTTTTGGGCGAGTATCGGTATACCGTCCTGGCCATGAGGATTGTCCGGGAATCACCGAACCAGAGCAGCTCTTTTTCTGCTTCCTCCGGGAACACGGCGGCCCTTGCCTCTGTTCCCCTCCCTAAAGCACCTGTTACCAGGAGAATGCACAGCAGTATCCAGATCAGATATCTTTTCTTCATCACACTCTTTCCTCCTGTCTCAATCCTCTTTTGTTCTCCGTTCAGCTTTTTTTCCCTGTTCTTCTTTCATCTTTCTTTTTTCCTGCCGATCCTGCCCATCCGGAAAGCCGGAATCCCGGCAGGTATGCCGTGATCACCGTGATCATGACTGCCAGGCACAAGGCGGCAAACATGTAAAAATGAGGCATCTCATATTTAATATAATACTCTCCGTAGAAAAGTTTAAGTACCAGGGTAAGGATAAATTTGTGCCAGATAAATACAGACATGGTCCTTTCCCCAAGCCAGGTCCAGAAATACTCTCTCCGGGGACAGAGAGAGATTATCGCATAGATCATCAGAATCCAGAAGCCGTAGCAGACCAGTCGCAAAAAGACACCGTTTACGCCCAGGCCCAGGGCCGCGTAATCAGATTTACCCTTAAGGAAATTGACCCGGGGATAGAGGCTTTCACTTCCTGACAGACAGATGGCAAAGACCAGGCAAAGTCCCAGAGCGAAAAGGATCCTGGCAGTGCCTGCCCCTATCCGTCCTGCCAGGGACCTGCTGTGTCCGGCAGTTCCTCCGGATCCCCCATCCATTTTCAGGGGGTCTGTGTAATAACCCATCAGAAATACCGGATAAAATGTACAGATCCGCGCAGAAGCCAGATGGTCCCCCAGATGGTTATCCAGACCTGCAAGACAGCCCAGCAGGACGGCCGCCGTCATGACGATCCGGGCATCCAGCTCCCGAAGCTGTATGGTGAAGAACAGAAAAACCGCAACAGCCAGGGCAAACCAGGCCGGACCATCCTCCCAAAAGAGGTGAAATCCCTTATTGGCGGATAAGAGCCCTTCCTTGATCTCTTTCAAATAAACCGGGGAGAAAAAATCAGCCTTCCTGGTCCTTGAGGTCAGGCACCTTCCCAGGTGGTCCAGGAATTTCATGATCAGATAAATAAAAAGGTATTCCACCACCCGGTCATATCTTTTTTTCGCGATGGTATTTTTGGCAAACAACCCCGTGAGAAAGATAAAGACCGGCATATGGAAAGTATAGATAAATAGATAGATCCCTTTTGCTGTTCCCGTCCCCTTGCCGATAAACTCATAAAGGGTGTGCCCCAGCACCACGCAAAAGATCATGATCACTTTCAGATTGTCCCATTTCGCAACACGTTCAGACTTCATCATTCCTCCTGAAGATAGGACACTACCTGATAAGAGGTTCTGTCCGGGTAGAGAAGACGGACGATCCTCACCCCGCCCTGGGGATAAATCTTTCCGGAATGTCCGGTTGAATTAATGATAAATCCGTTTCCCACATAAATTCCGATATGGCCGTATCCGTTATTGGCCTTGTCATAGTAGATCAGGTCTCCGGCTTTCCTCTCTCTCTCGGCGATAATCTTTCCGGAATCCCGCTGCTCATTAGGCTTATCGGGAATTTCAATCCCGTTCTTTTTGTAGATCTGCTGAACGAAATTGGAGCAGTCGATCCCTTCCGTCAGGGATTTTCCGTAACGGGCAAAACGAAGGCCGAGATAGGACATGGCATCGGTTACGATCTTGTTCCGGAGGGCATCGGACGAACCCAGGGAAGCCTCCACGACTTCCACATGGTCCTCCTTCACATATCCCTTGCCTTTTCCCTTGAGATCCACACAGACCCAGCCCTCTTCCAGCTGGTCTTCCTCCCGGATCACGGCACAGTTGAATTCCAGTTTCCCGATGGGCTCCGATAATTCATCAGCCTCCGGATAAATAGGCTCGAATCCGCCCTTCTTGAGGGACCCGGTCTTTCCCACCACCAGATCTGTTTTAATGGGGCCTTCCTCCTCCTCGATCTCCGGGCCTTCGGGATCCAGAGCGGCCTCCTCTTCCGGCCCTCTTTCCGTGCTCTTTTCCTCAGCGCGGGCAGACTTCTCCCTTTCCTGTTTTACCGGATTCTCCGTTTTGGGCAGGGGCTTGTCCACAACCAGAAAGGCCAGAAAGACAATTATGCAGGGGATGATCGTCAAAAGTGGTTTATAGTTCATTTTATTTATTCGCTTCCTCAAAATCTCTCATAAAGGCAACCAGTTTCTCCACGCCTTCCCTGGGCATGGCATTGTAGATGGAGGCCCTCATGCCGCCAACGGACCGGTGCCCCTTAAGGTTGACCAGACCGGCTTTTGCCGCTTCCGCCACAAACCGGGCATCCAGCTCCTTATCTCCGGTGACAAAGGGAACGTTCATCAGGGACCTGTCTTCTTTTCTTACCGTCCCCTTGAACAAGGCGCTCTCATCCAGAAAATCATAGAGGATCTTTGCTTTCTCCTCGTTCATTCTGGCCATGACCTCCAGACCTCCGAGTTTTTTGAGCCATTTGAAGACCTTTCCACAGATGTAGATGGCGTAACAGGGCGGGGTATTGTAGAGGGAATCCTTATCTGCCTGGGTTTTGAACTTGAGCATGGTGGGAGTTCCCGGAAGTACGTCGTCCCTGATCAGATCTTCCCTGATGATGGAGATCACCACGCCGGCAGGTCCGATATTCTTCTGGACGCCGCCGTAAAGAACGCCGTATTTCTCCACGTCATGAGGTTCAGCCAGAAAACAGGAAGAAACATCGGATACCAGAATCTTTCCCTTTGTATTCGGCAGGGTTTTGAATTTAGTCCCGTAAATGGTGTTGTTCTCACAGATATAGACATAATCCGCCTCTTCATCGATGGGAA
>CACZOS010000233.1 GCA_902782815.1 uncultured Lachnospiraceae bacterium
CAGAATCCTGTCCTCCATCTGGTGATACAGAAAGCCATAGCTGAGGTATGTCTGTTTCCCACAATCCGGACAGGTGAACAGAAACGCGGAGCGATCCCTGACTGCCTGTTTCATTTCTGGATCAATAGTCGTGTTAATGCTTTGCCAGATACTGACATTATGCCTACTGCTGCATGCAGGACAAATGACTTCAACAGTGGTTTTTCTAGACACAATCTGTCCCTCCTTCATGATAATACGATGAAGCATGCAGGCCGTCGGAAACATCCTGGTCTGCATGTTGTTATAGGATAATCTTTTACTGTTTTTCCACGATATCATTGACAATACTGCAAAAAACAGGAAACGATGCTGTCCTTTACCTGAATCCTTACTTGTATAAAGTAGAAACGCCTTTGTCAAAACCTTGCCATTTTGCAGAAATATTATTTGTAAGCACTTATTGATCTGCCCTGATGATTTGCTCCAAAGGTATAAACACAGACACCTTCCTTATTTTTCTCAATATAATCTGCACTCTTTATTCTTATCGCAAGCAGTTCTTTATCATCTGTAGGCTTGTTTCCGTATGATTCTATAAGAGTTGCCATTGCCTTGGCAGCCATAGTCGGCTCATATCCGGAAAAGATACCTCCGCTTTTCTCCGCCACCCGCCTACATGCGGAATTTGTCACGTTTGTTTTGATACTTTTATGTTTTTCCCAGAAATATAGTATTAACTATCTCGAGCATTCCCTGAACCAATTCTGTTGCGATTCCCTGTTTCCTGTATCGTTCTACAACATCGAATCCGATTTCTATGCAGTCGCTCTCATAATTCTGAAATGAAGCACTTACAATCAGTACATCGTTCTCTTTCAGAAAAACCGCCAGAAAAATATCCTTCTGACTATTCAGTTCTCCATCCCACTCACTGTCTCTAAATCCGGGAAATCTTTGATATGCCTGAGCTATCTCACTAGCATCAACACGCAGATTCATGTATGCTTCCTTGTCCGTTTCCTCTACAGAACGGACATATAATCTTGGAGTATCAAAATGAATTTTCGGTTTATTCATAGTCATACAGCCTCAAAAAGAGTGTTAACTCTTTGCTCTTCTTGCTTCCAAGCCTATTACGTTATCAATGGAGAATCATCAGTCAGTCATAATACCCGAAGTGACTGACTCTCATATTATCCGTACCGCATTTAGGGCATCGGTTCTTTCCTGATCTTGGGTTAAGAATATAATCCAGTTCTCCCCCGCATTTTTTACATTTCGGTTTTCCGTCAAGAAAATGCACTTTGTATTCTCTGATTGTTCCATAAGGAGAGACTTTAATCAGTTCAAGTATGTATGGATAATTTCCAACCTGCCATTCCTGGCATGCTGGACATATCGGTTGTAGACCAGTACAACATTATCAGATTCCGGAAGATGGACGATCGTCCTGTCGATTGGTTCTGTGACCTTCAGTGGGCCGACCAGATGCCCCAGGATAATGCCATCTATGTCTTCGGGAGAAATCCACGTGAATGTCCGGTTTCCGTAGAAGGCTTGCGCAATGATCTTCAGCAATCCGGATTTTTCCCTGGAATTTTCCTCAGGTATCTTGATGGCTGGCTTTTCACTCGATTTTATCTCCTTCTTCTCAACAAATCCAATCTCATCCTTTCTGCTGAAAACGAGCTCACCGTCATACGGGTCGAGGAAACCGACGGGTGCGTATTCTCCCCTGATGACGTCCATAATATCACATTCAGGGAAATCTCTGTCCTCGCTCAGCAGATCATCCGTAAAAGCATCTAAAAAATCCATCCCTCTGTTCTGATAAATGATCACTTCATTTTCAGCGATCACTATGCCAGGTTCCCGATCCCGCGTGATCACGATATCACCGGTCTTCAGGTCTTTTTTTGTAAAACTATTTGTCATCAGCTGTTACCTCCTCTTTCATCGGGCTGTTTTGTTGTTATGACCCGATTATAGGGGAGATAAAGGGAATCCGTCTCCTACCTGCAGTAGCACTTTTCGGGAGAGGATTTATTCCAGACCTTCGTCTTTATACAGGGGCTTCAGACCACGCACGGTCAGGTTGTCGTTTACTGTCTCGAGGGATTCCCC
>CACZOS010000234.1 GCA_902782815.1 uncultured Lachnospiraceae bacterium
AAGATCGGCCAGCGTAAGGGCGATGCCGCTATGGAAGTGGTTATCGAACTTGTATAATGACACCGGAAGAGATTTCAGAGGCTGCCGCTTTATCGCGGCGGCCTTTTCTCAGTATATAAACGGACATGACTCCTATGGGTATTCTTAAGGTAATCGATGCAGTATTTCATTATAAGAATTTTTCTTCCAAAGAAGAGAAAGAGTCCCGGATCACCGCGGTGGACCATGCCGACCTGTCTGTGAACAGGGGAGAATTCGTGGGGATACTGGGCCACAACGGATCAGGCAAGAGCACCCTGGCCAGACTCCTTGCCGGACTGCTGGTACCGGATACCGGCTATATCTATATTAACGGTCTCGACAGCAGGGACAGGAAAAATCAGGTTTCTATCCGGTCTGTGGCGGGCATGGTCTTTCAGAATCCCGACAACCAGCTGATCGGAAATATGGTGGAGGAGGATATCGCCTTCGGACCGGAAAACCTGGGGATAGCTCCGGAAGAGATCCGGATCCGGGTGGACAAAGCTCTGAAAGCCACCGGGATGGAGGACTGTCGTTACCTTTCGCCGGGATCCCTGTCCGGAGGACAGAAACAGAAGATCGCCATCTCAGGAATTCTGGCGATGGAACCGGAGTGTATCATCCTGGATGAGCCTACTGCCATGCTGGATGCCCGGGGAAGATCGGAAGTCATGGAAGCTATCCGGCGGCTGAACAGGGAAAAAAAGATCACTGTCATCCTGATCACCCATCATCCGGAGGAACTGGAGGAGGCGGACAGGATCTACCTGATGAAGGAAGGGAAAGTTATGGCGGCCGGACCTCCTTCTGAACTGTGGCAGAAGGGAGACCTGCTCAGAGAGTGCGGGTCAGGCCTTCCTTTTATCCGTCAGCTGACTGCGGATCTCCGGAAAAACGGAATTCCCCTTCCCGAAGATATCGGAGAAGATGAACTTGCGGTCTTTCTTGCCGGACTGCAGAAAGGAGAGGACCAATGAGTGTCTTATCCTGTGAACAGGTAAGTTACCGTTATTCCTCAGGGGGAATGTCGGGCCAGGACTACGCCTTGAAAAACATTAATTTTACCCTGGAAGAAGGTGAGTTTGCCGCCCTGACCGGGAGGACGGGATCCGGGAAATCCACCCTTCTTCAGCATCTGAACGGGCTGCTGCCCCCATCGGAAGGAGTCTGTACCTACAATGGAACAGATATCCACGGACCTGAAATCTCTTTGAAGAAGGTCCGTCAGAAGGCAGCTCTCTGCTTTCAATATCCGGAGGACCAGCTCTTCGCGGAGACCGTACTGGAAGATATTTGTTTCGGTCCTATGAACATGGGATATTCCAGGGATGAGTGTCGGAGGAAGGCCAGGGAGGCCATGCAGCTGGCAGATCTTTCCCCCGAGACTGAATCCCTGTCACCCCTGTCCCTCTCCGGAGGACAGAAAAGGAGAGTAGCCCTGGCAGGAATCCTGGCCATGGACCCGGAATTTCTGCTCCTGGATGAACCGGCTGCAGGATTGGACAGGGAAGGCAGGAAGAATCTGTTCTCTCTTTTGAAAAGACTGAACCGGGAGAAGAACATGGGGATCCTGCTGGTCTCCCACGATATGGACCAGGTGGCAGAATATGCCCGCCGTCTGATCCTCATGGATAAAGGGGAGATTCTGATGGACGGGAATCCCAGGGAACTCTTTGCCCATGAAGACACTTTCCGCCGACTGGGTCTGGGGCTTCCTCCGGCGGTCTCTTTTTATCATAAACTGAAAGAGGCCGGATTCACGGGTCGGGAGGACAGACTCCCCGTTACTATAGAAGAACTGACAGAATTTATCCTTAGTCAGGGGGATCTATGTCATGTTTAGAGAAATGACTTTGGGACAATACTTTTATGCCGATTCTCCGGTCCACAAACTGGATCCCAGGGTGAAACTGGCAGGAACCCTGATTTTTGCCATCAGTCTTTTTCTGCCCGGCAATATCCCCGGACTGGCCTGTGCCGCTCTTTTTCTGATCATGGTGATCCGAATATCCCGGGTACCCGCCGGGATGGTGATGAAAGGGATCAAACCCCTGGTTATCCTGATCGTTTTTTCAGCTCTGATCAATATGTTCACGGTGAAGGGAGAGATCCTTTTCTCCATAGGCTGGTTGAGCCTGACCCGGCAGGGACTGGGTACCGCAGTATTCCTGGTGATCCGCCTGATCCTTCTGGTGGCCGGAACTTCCATTATGACTTATACCACCACTCCCGGCCGTCTGACTGCCGGTCTGGAGAAGTCACTGGGTTTTTTAAATGTCTTTCATGTCCCTGTACATGAAATCGCCATGATGATGACCATTGCACTGCGTTTCATTCCCATCCTCACGGAGGAGCTTGATCAGATCATGAAAGCCCAGATGTCCAGAGGAGCATCCTTTGATGAAGGAAGCCTGCCGGAAAAGGCCCGGAAACTGGTCCCCATTCTGATCCCTCTTTTTGTCTCTTCCATAGGAAGAGCTTCCGACCTGGCCCTGGCCATGGAAGCCAGAGGCTATCACGGGGGAGAGGGGAGGACGAAGATGCATCCCTTAAGTTATGAGAAAAATGACCGGACAGGCTATCTGATCCTTTTTACCTATCTGGCCATGATGATCATTTGTGCTTTGGTATTCAGGAAATGGAGGCTGTTATGAAAAGATACCGGATTACTGTGGCCTACGATGGGACAAACTACCATGGATGGCAGGAACAGGCCGGCGCTGTTACCATAGAATCGGTTCTCAACGAGACCCTCAGCAGGATTTTGGGGGAAGATATCCATGTCATGGGGGCAAGCCGCACCGATGCCGGTGTTCATGCCTATGGAAATGTGGCTGTATTTGACGCGGAAACAACTATACCCGGAGACAGGATCGCCTACGCGGTAAATCCTCATCTTCCTGAAGATATCCGGATCATGAGATCCGAGGAGACAGACCCGGACTTCCATCCCCGCTACGCGGCATGCCGGAAAACCTATGCTTACCATATCTATAACGGGAGGATACCGAATCCATCCCGAAGACTTTACTCCTGTCAGGTTCCGGTTCCCCTGGACCTCGAGGCCATGCAGGAGGCAGGGAATTTTATGGAGGGCACCCATGATTTCAAATGCTTCTGCGCGTCAGGCGCTCAGGTAAAAACCACTGTCCGCACCGTAAACGAGGTCAGAGTCATCCGGAATCCCGCAGCCGACGGCGAGGGTGAGGAAATCACGGTTTTCGTTACGGGAGAAGGCTTTCTTTACAACATGGTGAGGATCATGGCGGGAACGCTGATCAAAGTGGGCAGACATGTCTATCCACCCCGCCACGTTGAAGAAATCATTGCTTCCCGTGACAGAACCCTGGCGGGGGATACCGCTCCCGCAAAAGGGCTTTTTCTGCAGAAGATCGTATACCTGCCGGAGGACAGGGAGAGATCGTAAATGGTAAGAATATCCTGTTTCAGCGTCATAATCAGGTCTTGATAAGACGAAAAAATCTGTTGACACAGGGTATCCGGTGTTATATAATTAATAACCGTGGTATGCAAATAAACAATTACCCACAGCCCCGGGAATTGTTTTTTCATAAACGCCTGTTCATACGACAGGAGAATAATATGGCGGAGGGTCCG
>CACZOS010000235.1 GCA_902782815.1 uncultured Lachnospiraceae bacterium
AAGCACTTGCCGTAAAGAAAGCAAATGTACTGGGTCAGATCAGACCGGGAATCCCTGTATGGCAGACCGGCCCCGAAAGTAAATTCCCCAGGACTCCCTATGTGATCTTCCCGGGAAATGTGGGGGATGACGAGACTCTGAAAGAAGCCGCGGAGATACTGATGTACTGATCACGGCAGAAATTGTTCATTAAACGGCCGGATGAGACAGGCCGTCAAGATATTTAATCAATAATTAGGAGGTATAAGTTATGTTTATGTTCTTATCTCACATTCTTGATCCCGATGGTTACGCATGGCCGGGTGAGCCGGTGGTCTCCACACAGCAGTGTACGGATGTATGTGAGGAAACTCCCTTCTGTTCTTTTGTTTCCTCCGTTCCCAATCATTGCGGAACCCATATGGATGCTCCCCGTCATTTCGTAAAAGACGGTCTCAGCATCAATGAGCTTCCCATCGAGTACTTCTGCCATACGGAAGTTGCCCTTCTCGAGATCCCCAAGGGTCCGGCACAGGGTATCTATAAAGAGGATCTGGAGCCCTTCGCAGACATCCTCTCCAAAGTATCCTTCGCCCTGATCCGTACCGGCATGGAGCAGTACCGTGATACAGACCAGAACATTTATCAGAATGAAGGCGCATATATTGCTCCCAGCGCAGGCGACTATCTGACCGAGAACTTCCCGAACCTGAAAGGTATCGGCATGGATTTCCTGGCAATCGGTTCCGCTTCCGCCTCCTGCCCGGAAGGCGAGCTTCCTCCGGACTGCCACCGTCATATCCTTGGATATTACACCGGCAAATTCTGTACAGGTGTGGAAGACATGCATCTTTCCGAGATCCCCAAGGGAGCCAAGATCAAGAGATTTATCAATGCTCCTCTCCGGATCAAGGGTCTTGATTCCAGCCAGGTGGTTTGTATCGCCGAGATTGAATAATCACCATTATCCGATCACGTGGCAAATTTCCTGAATAGATAAATCGGCATAAAAATAAAGGATGAGTCCTGACCCGGATTCATCCTTTTTCTCTTTATTGATTTTATCTTATCTGGTTTTTTATGTCATTTCACAGAAGTTCCAGATTGATCTTCCGGGGAATCTCCAGATGGTTTTCCAGAAGCTGATCAAGCTCCCTGACTTTACCGTCCCTGATGGCATAGAGAATCTCCTCATGTTCCGCAGCGGTCTCCTCCATCCTCCCCTTGCGGGTGAAGGAAGTGACATTCAGCCAGAAGATCCGGTACATGAAACGCCGGTATATCTCCAGCATACTTTCATTGCCTACATACTGGACTATGCTCCTGTGGAATTCATAATCCTTTCGTGCGAAGGCTTCCGGGTCTTTGTCAGTTGCCATGATCTCCTTCTGACTGTTGACCTTACCCAGAATCTTATAGTAGTACTCATGCCCTCTCTCTGTGCCGGTATGCTGAGCCAGCTGCTTCATACAGTAGGATTCTATGGCACTGCGGATCTGATAGGTCTCATCTATATCGGAAACCGTCATTTTGTGAAGACGGAAGCCTTTGCTCGGCATCACGTCCAGATACCTTTCCTGGGCCAGCCGCATGACCGCATCCCTGAAAGGAGTCCGGGAGATATCCAGTTCACGGGCCATCTGGTTGATGGAATAGATACGGTCCTTTTCCAGATCACCCTTCTTTATAATATCAATAAGATACTCGTACGCCTGATCCTGAAGCATGAAAACTCCCTCCTGCAGCCCTATGATTGCCGGTGACGGTATTATTTGATGATCCTGATCTTGAAAACCCCTTCCACGGAAGCCAGGGTCTTCTTGTTCTCTTCTGTGATCTTGGAATCCAGGTCCAGTACGGTTACTGCGTAACCGTTCTTTGATCTGTTTGTCATCTCTGCCACATTGATTCCCTCATCTCCGATGATATGGGAAAGCTTTTTGATCATTCCGGGTATATTCTTATGGAGGATCAGTACACGGGTCTCGTAAAGACATTTGCCCGCATCCACGTTGGGGAAATTCACGCTGTTGAGGATATTTCCGTTCACCAGGTATTCCTTCAGTTCATCGCAGGCCATGACTGCGCAGTTCTTTTCCGCCTCCTCTGTGGAAGCACCCAGATGGGGAATAGTGATACAGTTCTTATGACCGGCAACAGTGGGATTGGGGAAATCGGATACGTAGTATCTTACTTTTCCCTCATCCAGGGCCTTAAGGACGGCGTCTTCATCAATCAGGACGTCCCTTGCCATGTTAAGGATAACGACCCCTTTTTTCATCTGTCCGATGGCCTCTGCGTCAATGTAATCCTTTGTAGACTCCATGGCGGGCACATGAATGGTGATGAAATCACAGTTTTTATGGATGGCATTAATATCGGTGATATAATGCATATCTCTGTTAATATTTAAAGCCCTGGCTTCATCGATAAACGGATCGAAGCCATAAACATTCATCCCCAGAGCTACCGCAGCTTTGGATACCTTGGCTCCTATGGCTCCCAGACCGATGATGCCCAGTTTTTTACCTCTGATCTCCTTACCGGCGAATTTCTTCTTCTCTTTTTCCACATCTGCGGCGATATCCGGATTATCTACATTATCCTGCACCCAGTTGATTCCGTCGATAATATTTCGGGAAGCCAGGATCAGAACAGCGATCACCAGCTCCTTCACCGCGTTGGAATTGGCCCCGGGTGTATTGAAAACAACGATGCCTTTTTCCGCGAGTTTAGCCACGGGAATATTGTTCACTCCCGCTCCTGCCCTGGCGACGGCGAGAAGCTGATCGGAGACCTCCATGTTATGCATCTTTGCGGAACGTACAAGTATGCCCTGGGCCTCCTCTACTTCTTTCGTTTTAATGAAATTCTCCCCAAGACGTTCGATGCCGTCCCGGGCGATATTGTTTAATGTGGTATATTTAAATGTTGTCATACCAACTCTCCTCTCCATTTGTTCACAGAAAGATATTATATACTAAAACCACCTGTTTCCGCAATTGTTTTTTTGCATTAATGCGAAAAAGTATGATCAGACCAGGTCTTCCGTCCTGCTTCCCGTCAGCCGGATAAGGTCATCCGGTTCTATCTCAATCTGATATCCTACCTTCCCGGCACTGACAAACATCCGGTCATGTTCTTTGGCGGATTCATGGATAAATGTGGAAAACTGCTTTTTCATCCCCAGAGGGGAACATCCTCCGTGCACATAGCCCGTCAGAGGAAGGAGTTCTCTCTGTTTAATCATGGCGACAGACTTCTCTCCCGCGGCTCTGGCCGCCTTCTTCAGATCCAGTTCCTCTTTCACCGGAACCACAAAAACAATATATTTCCCCGATTTTCCCCTGGTCACCAGAGTTTTGAATACCTTCTCCGGATCCTCTCCAAGAAGGTTGGCAATCTCTTCCCCCGACATAGTGGGGTCAGCTTCATAGCTGTGACTTATATAGGGAATCTTTTTCCCATCCAGCAGCCGCATCACATTGGTTTTCTCTTCTTTTTTCATCTTCTCTCCCACCTGTCCGTACTTATCATTTTCTTTTCCGTCCTCATCCGCTTTCGCTCACCATGGCCGCCCCCAGGATCATAACCGCTCCCATCATTCCCGCAGCTGTCATGGATTCATGAAGGATCAACGCCGATAAGATCATGGCGGATACCGGATCAATATAACTGAAGATGGCGATGGTCTGTGCCTTAAGTCCTTCAATGCTGCCGAAATAGAGAGCGTAGGCTATCCCTGTATGCAGGATTCCTACCACAGCCACAAGAACCACAGACCGGCCGGTGAGGTTTGTCAGCCCGGTTTCTTCCGTGATCAGCAGATAGGGAAGGAGGACAAGGGCAGCCGAAAAAAGCTGGATGACCGTCCTCTGGTAAGGATCCACCGATCCGACTCCTTTGTTCAGAAGGACAACGGAGGAATACAACAAGGCCGCACCCAGACCAAACAAAACTCCTCTGGCATCTCCCGATCCCCCCATGCCCGGCATATGTCCCGGGACAAATCCGGAAACCAGAACCATGCCCAGTATGGCGATCACGGCACAGATTATCTTTTTCATGGTCAGTTTTTCTTTAAAGATCAGGGAAGAAGCCAGGATCACAATGGTGGGCTCCATATAGTAACATAAGGTAGCTGTTGCCACTGTGGTATAATTATAAGCCTCGAAGAGCAGGATCCAGTTTATCCCGATAAGCATCCCGGAAAGGATGAGAAGAAAACCTTTTTTCCTTCCCATGAGGACAGT
>CACZOS010000236.1 GCA_902782815.1 uncultured Lachnospiraceae bacterium
ACTTCATAAAGAAAAATGCCATGCATATGGTAAATACCGGTCCTATCCATGGAAGACAGTACCTTCTTCTGTTCTCTTCCAAAGGGGCTGTCTGGGCAAGAAGAAGATAGAGGAAGATATAGGAAGACAGCCAGCTAATATCTGAGATAAAAGTAATCTGCGGAACCTGGCCATAAAAAATCAGACACATTAACCAATAGGCATCACCCATCAGCCAGGCACCATAAAAATAAAACAACATGATCCATGTACGGCTGTGATAAATGATGATACACAGCAGGGCAATTATAACACAGACCAGCAGAACAATAACCTGAAATGCATTTTCATAGCTTTCGATCATCCTTCTTTACCCCCATGTGCTCTCTAAGCCGGAAGCAGAAAACAGTGACCAGGGCACCCAGGCAGAAAGCCACCAGAGCCACCACCACATACCCTAATGCGGAATAATTCGTAAATATACTGGCTGTATAGCTATCCGAACCCGCAATGGGACTTCCGGCAGGCATACCGGCAACAGAGAAAGCAAGGATGATCGTGATCATCAGACATGCCGCACATGCTGTGACAGAACCGATCACGTACTGACGGTGTCTTCTGGTCCATTGCCGATCTTCCATGCGACGATGAAGTTCCTTTACCCGTTCCTCAGATGTCCTCATGTGAGATCCCCTCCTTTTCCAGCCTCAGGCGAAGCCGTTTCTTCCCGTTTCTCAGCAAATCTTCCACTTTTTTCGTTGAACAGCCCATTACTTTCGCTGCCTGGGCATAACTTAGATTCATATAGTAATACAACCATAGCGCTTCCCGGTATTGCGGTGCTATTTCATTCAGACAGTGCTGAAGGATCACACTGCGTTCACCCTTCCAGACAAGGTCTTCCGGGGAATCTCCCTGATCAGGAAGTGTCTCGTCCAGACTGAATTCCTGTCGTCTGAACCTGATCTTCCACAGACGATTTACTTTGTTCCGGGCCATTTTGAAAAGATAAGCCCGAAAAGATCCTTCCGCGATCTTCGGTTTGTCCACCAGGATAACCGTGAAGCAGTCCAGCATCAGGTCTTCCGCGTCCTGTGCACTATGGAGAAAGGCATCAAGATAAGACGTGAGGGAATCCCCGTAGCGCAGCATCAATTCATCACCAGCTGACTGATCCCCTGCCAGATAAAGTCGGTATAATTGATCATCTGACATAATTTCCCTCACCTTCCTGCAAATAATCACTACAAATTTTAAAGATATTATAGCATTATTCCGTACGCTTTACCAGTTCTCCTTCTCTTATGATAATCTCCCCCGCCGGATTAAAATCCTGTTTAAAATTAAGTTTTCTAAAGATGGAAAAACTCCGGGTTTTCCGTGAAATATCCAGGAAAACCCGAAGCTTTGAGGGTGTATATCAGATGTTTACTTATATTTACTTATGTTTTCTTAGTTCTTCATTAGCCCCCTCGACATTAAGCCTTGTCAGGATCAGTGTAATTAAGAGATTGAAAATCATGGGCATCCACAGATACATAACGTGAAGCATGTTCAGACAGGATGCCGTCTGTTCTGCCGCTCCGCCCACATATCCGCTAAAAGCCAGAAGCCAGCCTGCAAGAGCCGTACCTATACCACCGCCGAGCTTTGTGCCGAGGGAAGTACAAGAGTACATTGTTCCGTCAACACGCTTTCCCTGTGTAAGGAAGGTATACTCGGAACAGGTGGCTATTAATGCATTCATATCCCCCTGCAGCGGACTCATGCCGATAGCTGCAACAGCCGTGCATACCAGCATCAGCGGCACGGAACCTAAATACCCTGCAATGACTACCCCCAGTCGTCCGATAGTACCCAGGGTATATCCCGTAAGATTGAGTTTATACATGCCGCCGAACTTCGCAACCAATGCAGGGGTAAACAGAAGACCGATAATCATGGGTATATTGATCGCCCAGGAGAATACTCCCAGAAGATTGGCATTTTTAAGCACATAAGTCATATAGTAGATACCCATATTTAAAGTTGCGGTATATATCTGCATCAGGATATAAGAAGCACAGATCATGAGATAATATTTGTTCTTGATCAAAAGCTTAAAGGCATCGATCAAAGTGTATTTCTCCTCAGCGTCTTCCTCAATCCTTACCTCCTCCCCTTCGGTAAGTTCCTCAGGAGTAAGCTCTTTAACTGACATAACAGAAACGGTATTGGATATAATTCCGACGATGGAATAAATGATCGCCACCGTACGCCATGCCGCCGCACCTCCTCCAAAATATGCCACCAGACCCACCGTGATGGTCTGAATCAGCATGCTGGTTCCAAATGCAAACATAAAACGGATAGATCCCATCTGGACACGTTCGTTGTTGTTTTTGGTAATCAGGGCTGTCAAAGCGGAATAGGCAATATTATTGGCTGTGTAGAATCCGGCATTTAAGAGGGTGTAGGCGATAAAAAACCAGGCATACCGGGCTTTTGCACTGATGTCAGCCGGAATGCAGAAGATTGCCACAAGGCAGATGGCACAGCCGAAATATCCGTAAAACATCCATGGACGGGCTTTTCCCATCCTGGTATTTGTCTTATCGATCAATGCCCCGAAAAAAATATCACTTACCCCGTCAAAGAGTTTGGACAGGGCGATCAGGGTTCCGACGATCCCTGCATTCATGCCGACGGTGTCTGTCAGAAAGATCATGACAAACGCAGACAATAGAGCATAGACCACATTTCCTGCTATGTCACCGGAACCGTACCCTATCTTGTTGTACCATTTCAAATAAGTTTTTTCTTTATTCTGGCTCATGTTGGTTCTCCATTTCTATCTGTTAATTGTCTGCTGTGTCATGCAATTTTTCCGGCTTCAACATAAAAATGAAATGATATTCATCCGAACAGACAGAGTATTCCGGTAAAAGATCCGGTCCGCAGCTCTTTGATCCTATGCCTGCCAGTTGATGGTCGATGCACAGAACTGTGCTCCCGCAAGGCTCCAGTTCATAGTTATGGCGCTTATGTTCCAGTTCCTCCTGCGTGAAGACGGATGCATTGAAGGAGAATGTCTGATCGGAATCTGCATCCCCACAGGCAACAGTTAATCCCATTTCTTTTCCGGCAAGAGATACGTAATCACAATCATAGTGACTGCCGTTTTCCTGGGGGCGGATATAATCTTCATGAAGGGAAGAGACGGTTCCTTCAAAACAGCCATGACGGCCGGAGTGGTGCTTATCTATATAGGTCTCCCCGGGTCCCATTCCATAATAGCTGACCTTCTTCATCTCTTCGTTCAAAAACAGACGCAGCCCGATTCTGGGCAAAGTCTCAATCTCAGGGTCTTTGACAGCCTTGATCT
>CACZOS010000237.1 GCA_902782815.1 uncultured Lachnospiraceae bacterium
CGTATATTCAATTCCATCGAATGTTGCTTTCACTTTCACGCGGCCTTTTCCAAATTCCTGCCGGATATCCCATGGAAAAGCAACATAGGCTCCTCCGCCGTCTGAGTTTTCATGTAATACAGCATCATATTCATACGTTCCGGATTCGTTCCTCTCAATCACAGGCATACAGATCTCCTTTGCATCCTTCCATTTGCCGGACTGCAGCCTTATCCGATCATACTTGCTGCTCGTTCCTTCAACAGAATTGACGGTCTGTTCTGATCTCTCTGGTTCTTCTCAGCCGATATGTGTCAGAAAGCAAAACGCTGAGACGCTGTTTTCTGTGCGCAGTATTTCCGCGATTGTCGGTTCATCCTATCCGTATCCGGCAAAAACCCATAAATATTCATCATGGTACGACTCCGCACAAATCAAAAATAGCGCAAAGAAAAAAAATGTCAATTGCCCGCTTTGGATTTTCGCATCATTCCGCATTTTTCCCGGACAGAGGCTGTTCCGCCGAATGATCTGTTATGAAAGGCCCCTGGTCTTCAGGAAACGGTTTGCATCTTTGAGGATTGAATCCGCCGCTTCTCAGAAATTGCGGAAGCAGGCGGCCGCCATACCAGCCGGGATGGTATCATAACTATGGTTAATATCCTGCCGGCTGAAAGTGCAGAGCATATTTTTGAAAAAGAAAAACCGGTGACGGTTCTGGAAAGCAAGACGCAGTTATTGGTGCAATTCAATGATTCCCCTCTCAGGAGTGCCGCTTTTCAGGAGGCGGCAATTTCGTATAATAGCAGGTGCAGAAATCAGGATTTGTCGAACAAAAGCACCAGAAGAAAAGGAGATATCGCATATGCTGAAAAAGATGACTGCTGTTCTTCTTGTTCTTGCAGTCCTGCCGGCAGGGGCCTTTGCGTGTACGGCGATCTATATCGGATCAAACCTGACCGCTGATGGAAGCACGGTCTTTGCACGTCTGGAGGAGTATACCTCTGACGAAGGATGGCCGAAGCTCTTTGACGCATTTCCTGAAGGGGCCCACAGGGCCGGAGAAATTTATACGGGCTGTTATGGGTTCACCTGGACTTTCACCCATGACAGCTATGGCTATACGGCGTTCTGCGACAACAATTCCCTGGGTGTCTGTCCGGATTGTGAAGGGACACATGCACATACTCCCTATCAGGCGGGCGGGACGAACAGCAGAGGCGTAAGCGTTACGGCAACAGAAACGCTTATAGGAAAGGAAGCAGTCAAAGCGATCGATCCGTATAACACGGAAACGGGGATTGAAGAAGCTGAGATTCCAACCATTTTGCTGAGTGAAGCATCCTCTGCCCATGAAGCGATGCTGCTGCTTACTTCCATCTATGCAAACGCAGGAACATATGGGGCAGGGAGTGTGATCGTGGGCGACAGTAATGAGGTCTGGTACATTGAGAACCATAGCGGCAGTCAGTATATAGCGGTCAGGCTGAACACAGACCTGGTATTCGTTTGCCCAAACATTTCTGCAATCGGACTTACAGACTTGAATGATACAGAGAATGTGGTTGCGTCCGACGGATTGATTGAAACCGCAGTCCGGGCAGGTACATTTGTTGGAGATGCGCAGGCAGGTCTGATTGATTATGCGGCTTCCTACGACAATGCCCCCGATTCGACTTATTGTCGGCTGAGCGCGGGGTTGAATGCTCTTTTCGGAGAGAATGTGTATCCTGAGGCTCTGACGTCATCCGGGATTGAAGGAAGCGCATTCAGGATTTCCAACGTGAATTTGGAAGGTAAGACCGTTCCCCCGTATGCGAATATCCGGATGAAAGGGAAAGCGAGCATCAGAGATGTAATGGCGTTCTTTCAGCATGAGCCGATCAGCAGGCAGAGGAGCCTGGAGACACATATCTTTCAGATCAGTGACAATACGGTTCATGGCACAGTGGAATGGGTATCGATGGCGGATGACCGGAGCAATGTATTTGTGCCCTATTATCCGATGGCAACAACTGAAGTATTCAGACATTTCCATGCGGAGACCGCCATGCCGGAGCATACTTCGGAAAGACCCGCTGAAGGTCTGTGCTACAGAATGGAAAACGGAACCTGGGGGATTTATCCGGATGGCTGGAGGAATTCTTGGTATTGGGTGTTTTCCATGCTTGAACACATCGCCCGGGACGATGAAGCCACAGCGGTTTATATCAGGGAGAGAATGGATGCATTGCAGGATACAATCTGCGCATCCGGAGCGATGGGGAATCCTGCCGCGGAGATCTGTTGGCAGACAGCACTGGATCTTTTATCTGAATTCGGCAGATAGAACCGGGAATTTACGCTCGCCAGTCCAGTTTTTCAAGCTGACCGGAGGCAAACATAAAGCTGATCGAAAAAGGAATACGAAGTCTGGCAGCTGTACAGATGATTGTCCCGCGCTACGAGGATGAAGGTATGCTCTCAAGCATGATGGCCGAGAGCAAGATACCGCTGATCCCCGAAGATTCCTGCCTGGCAGCGGCAGCATTTCTGGACAAGGAGTACACGGAAGAGAATGCGGAGAGCATGGTCTCCACGACCGTCAAAGGAACTTATAAGGATACGGAACAAGTGAAGCTTAAAACACTTCCGGCAGTCAAGGCAGCCTACTGCGTGATCAAGGGAAGCTATGCTCAAATGGGAGAATCAGCTGCCGCCGTAGCCTCACGGGTCAATGAAAACGGATATCAGGAGAACGGTCCCATGGTCAACATTTACCGCGTCAGTCCCAACGAGACCCGGAATCCGGATGGATATATGACGGACTTTTTTCCCCGGTCGAATAATGGAAGATCGCTCATGGCGCACGGAATTCCCGGGCGTCTTCATAAGGAGGAAGATCATGGCATCAAGCAAAGAATACCTGGAGTTCATCCTGGAACAGCTTTCAGGGGTTGATGGAATCACCCATAAGCAGATGATGGGAGAATATATCCTGTATTTGAACGGCAGGATCATCGGCGGTATTTATGATGATCGTTTCCTGGTCAAGCCGACCAAATCAGCAAGAGCGATGATGCCGGACGCTGATTCGGAGCTTCCATATGAAGGCGCAAAAGAAATGCTGTTGGTTGACAATGTCGACAGCAGATATTTCCTGACACAGCTGCTGACGGCAATGTATGACGAGCTGCCTGCTCCGAAACCGAAGAAAAGATAAGACGAAAAATGGCATCCTGCTCACTCACCGCGAGTTTTCAGGGTGCCATTCTGTATTCCTGTCCCAGGAGATTTGCATCAATTTTCAAAAATGCGTCGATTTGTGAGTTTCGTTGGTTTGTTTCAAAGCCGGCAGTTTTTTTCTGTGGCCAGAGCAGCTTTGATATGCAGCCTGTCGGTCTGATACTGCTGGTAACTCTCTTATTCCTTATACGATATCTGCTTCATGGCAGCTTCATGTTATCTGAGCAAAGGAACTCGAGTATATCCCCGGCATCTCCATCGATGCAAATGGATTGACCCTCAATCTGTTTCGGGCAAAATGCTGCATCATAGTTCAGACAGGCGTACACGGCTTTCGGGTTCTCCGCCGTCACCGCCCAGAAGGGATATTTTATGATGACGGGTGTATTGGCACCAACTCCAATCTCCAGATAGAGCGTATGAAGATTTTTGTGTATGCGGATAAAGTCGGCGTAGGCAGCGGCTGCTTCATACCAGCCTTCATCTTCGACAAACGAATCATCCGCACGCAGATTCATGATTATGTCTGAGCCGTCGTCCGGGCATTTTGGAATCAGAGCTGTCGGTATTCTCATGGAAACACCGCCCTGAGGGATTTGAAATACTCCTGCGGAATCTCTGACAAAACCCTGTGCCTGCATCGCCTGCATGACCCATTCCCTGTTGTCATAGGTCTTCTGAATTGCCGGATTTACACTCTGGAACAGGCCATAGTCACCCTGCGTATAAAAAAGGCGCTTTTTATCGAAGCCCGCCCGCTGGAACTGATGATCCACATTTGTGGTAATAACAAAGTAATCCTTGTCTTGCACCAGCGCCCGCAGCTTCTGGTAAGCCGGCTTTGGCGCATCAATATAGCGGTTGTAATAGATATGCCGTGCCCACCAGGCCCACCGCGTCTCATTATCAGGAAAAGGATAAAAACCGCCGGAATAGATATCACTGATGCCGAACCGGGCAGCAAAGTCACCGAAATACTTATCAAAACGCTCCCCGGAATACGTCAGCCCTGCAGCCGTTGACAATCCGGCTCCCGCACCGATCACGATGTCATCCACACTCTGGATTTCCTTCTTCAGCCGGATGATCTGCTCATCCCTGGTGCCAGTTCCGACAGATAATCCAGGATGAAATGACCGGACGGCTGATAATCCTTTCTGAATCATCTCCAGATAGCCGTTTGGCCTGTTAGCATAATTGCTGCTCATAGTATGTTTTGTCCTCGTTTTTGAAAACATTGAAGATCACTCTTTCCATTGTGCCCGGATGTTGGGAAAGCCAATTTGTCACTGTCTTTACCGCGATCTCTGCGGCTTTCTTGTTTGGAAAACAGAACACTCCCGTGGAAATGCAACAGAAAGCCACAGATTTCAGTCCGTTCTCAAGACACATATCGAGGGTATTCTGATAACAGTCCGCCAGATCCTTTTCCAGTTCCGTTGTCAAACCGCTTTGGACAATAGGCCCGACAATGTGAATGACCTTTTTCGCCGGAAGGTTATACGCATCTGTCAGCATCGGCACTGCCGTTGGCTGTTCATAATCACTGCCATAACGGATACGGAGCTGATTCATCTGACGGGCACATTCGGCACGAAGCTGTACTCCCGCAAAGGTGTGGATGCAGTTGTCAATGCAGGTGTGCATCGGAACAAAGCAGCCAAGCATCTGCGAATTGGCGGCATTCACAATGACATCCACGGCAAGTCTCGTAATATCGCCTTGCCAGATTGACAGGCTGTCTCTGATTTCCGGAATATCCGCAAGCTCTACGATTCCTTTTTCCCGGATACGTTCCTGCAGATAATCATCCTGTACAGAAAGAATCGGATCACCCAAATTCTTAGGCATTCGGATATTCATAAGGGAACGGAGAAAGCGGCGTTTTCCTGCCGTATCATCCGGTGTCCGCATATCTTTATACTGAACAGAATCGGTTTTGAATTCCTCTACCAGATAATCCAGCCGCTGATCCTGCGTCATTGTTTCTTTCATATGTCTACCTTCTCTCCACCGCTCTCACGGGACATGCTTCCATACAATTCCCGCAGTACAAGCAATGCAGCTGCTCAATTTTGAGGTATGCCGTCCGTCTTGATGGAGCTTTGCGGACAGACTTCCACAAGGCTGCCGCAGCCGATGCAGGAGTCTGTAACGAAATATCCTTCCGTTTTGCTTTCCGTTCCACCGAAGGCAAAAGATGTATTTTCCTGCTGCCGCTGATGCGGTAATGTCGTTTACTTGTGTCCCGATATATCATTTTGGTTCCGCATTGTGGACAAACCGGCATTTCTCTGTCCGAAAAATAAAAAGCGTTTTCTTTTCTTTACTATCAATATCATAGTGTTATAATGACCACCTCTTTTTGACAAAATTCCAGGAGGTACGGTTTGGGGCATTTGTACATTGCCCTGGAACTTTTCCTTTCTGTAAACTGTTTTGAACAGTATACAGATCAATTAAACATCAATTGACGAAAGCAGAAACACTTTAACTTCTGACTATGCCACCTTATTTCATTTATCGCAGACAGTTTGCTTCCTTTGGCTCATACAACACTGAGATGAAGTCTTTCTTTTGGTGGTACAAGCAGCAGACAGGCTAGGAGGAAATAAGATTGATACCCATTCCTGTGCCTGTTCGCTAATTAGGCTTTAGGAACATATCCACTGATTTTTGCCGTTTTTTCCGTTAGCGAAAACATATCAACAAGCCGGAATTTATGCCAATATATATTCAATCTCATCAAGCCCGTCTGTTATTGCGTTCTTTCTTCC
>CACZOS010000238.1 GCA_902782815.1 uncultured Lachnospiraceae bacterium
GCCAAGTGACGGTTGTTTAGATAACTAAACACTATCATGTAACCGAGGCCAACCGCTTGTCGCAATGCTCCTCTTTTCATTTTTTCATTGTATTGGATAGGGGGTTATCTGTCAAGGGCAGTGATGAATGTGACTATCGCAGTCAATAAGATGCTGATTAAAGAGATAAAGGAGGAGGGCACTATTGTCAAACGGCGAATTGTGGGAGGCGATTTCCGCACTTTGATTTCGTAACCTTCGCATCCCCGACCGCGCTTTCTTTTCTCTCGCGGCACATTCCCGACGGTGTTATGGCATGATAGCGTAGGCTTGTATCGGAAGGTTCTTTTGAGTTACTTGAAACAAGGCTATGAGTTTTCCCCATAGCCTTGTCAGTATTAAATAATTCAGGACATGTAGAACTGCAATGCTGCAGCGACAGCTGAAGCTCCTTCATCATCCATAGAACTTTCAAGATATTGCATACTGTTTTCAGTATCCAGCAGGTTTCCTGCCGGAAACCCGAAGTTGTTCTCCGGGATATATACAAATTTACCAAGATAACCGAAGACGAGCATGATGTCATACTGTTTGTTGCTTGTGTGGACACGGATCTCTTCCAATCCGTCTTCCAGATGAAGGATCTCCAATGAGGCAAGGCTGACGGACATCTGGCCGTCAGGACATGTATAGTAGTATGTAAACATGTGTATTGCACCCCCGTCACCCAAGGTTCTGATTGCTTACAGCCGCCATGACCACATCGGTGTCGATACGTTTTTTATCTTCCTGGACACCGATATTCAGGGCGTCAGTCATGATACTGTCGATTATACGGGCGTTTCCATGGGAATGAGCGGCAACAGCCAGAAGTGCAGCCTCCTCGATGATAGCCTTTGAGGATCCTGCACTTGCAAGCTTGTGGACGACATACTGAACTGCTTCCTCATCCGACAGGCCATGGAAATCATAATGGACGGTGATGCGCTGGCGCAGGGCTTCGTGGATCTGCTTGGAAAGCGTGTGATTCAGAGAGGATTCGCCACAAAGGATCAGGGTGAAACAGTTGACTGAATCGTACTTCTGGTTCATCAGCATCTTGATATCGTTGAGGATACTTGTTGAAAGGAACTGCGCTTCATCAATCGCCAGAAGAAGAGGCTGGCGTTTCTCATGGTAAAGATAGTAGATCTGCTCCTGGATTGCCCGGAAACGGCCGGGTTTCCCTCCCTTATCGCTGACACCGAGGATCGTGCAGAGTTCCTTATAGAATTCTGCCACAGTGATAGTGGAAAGGGGCATGTATTCCATATGGTAGAGGGAAGGGTTAAGTCTTTTTGAAAAACAGCGGAGACAGAACGACTTTCCCCTGCCGGGAGGGGATGTGAACAGCCCGATCCCGCGGGCCTCCTTCAGGTAATCGAGCCGGGAGAGCATTTCTTTATAATCATGTGAGATAAACGCATCCGATTCCTTGACCTGCTGTTTGTCAAACGGATTGAAGGCCAGCGAATAAAAAGAGTTAAACATTGCCATGGCAGACTCCAATCTTTGCGTAATCGATGGTTACGGGGTTGCTGCGTTTTATCCTGCAGTTTTCATTCTTGTCCGTTATCCTGATGGGGAAAGATGTACCTTCATAGAGGATGACAGCAGAGTCCATCTCGCCGGGACGGAAGCGGATGTCCACGGTCTGGCCTATGAACTGGAAGGGGACGTCAAAGGAGACTTTATCGATGGAAACGGTCGCGTCTTTCCGCACTTTCCTTGAAATACGGTTCAGGAAACATTCGTCAAGCCATTCAGAAGACCTGGCCGGTCGGATGCTGTCCTTTGAAGCCTGGTAGCGTTCGAACGGCGTACAGCCGATACCGGAATGCAGTGTTGTGTTATAAGAACGGATGAATTCCTGGAAAAGGGCATTGAACTCTTCCAGCGAATGGATCCGATCCATGTCAAGTCCGTACAGCCAGGTTTCTTTGCAGGTGCGCCAGAAGCGTTCGATCTTCGCTTTTGAAGCGCCGTCCCTGACTTTTGTATGCAGCAGAACTGTCCCAATAGCCCCGCAGATGAGGGAGAGCTGGTCATTGACGTAAGGTGCGCCATTGTCCGTATAGAGCTTGCCGGGGATGGAAAAAGTGGCAACTGCTTTTTTGAAGACAGCCTGGAAGTTTGCAGCGGAGTCATTATAGAAGAGGCCGCCGCCTACGATGAGCCGGGAATGGTCATCAATGATACAGATGGCGTACACCCGCCTGCTCTTACCGCCTTCCGTGATGTGAGGAAAGTAACAGGTATCCGCCTGATACATTTTTCCAAAAGCATCTTCTTCAAAGGCCTTCCTGTCCCGCATGTTTGGGTTACGCGCAGATTTCAGGTCATTGTTTTTTATGAAGCGCTGTACGGCAGAGACGCTGACGGCAGCCGGGATGAAACCTTCCTGGATCAGCTGCTTGTGGACCTGGGTGGCATTGAGACGGGGGAAGGTCTGTTTGAGGCGGTAGATTTCCTCGATTGCCGTGTCCGGGAGGACGCGGGTAGTACCTTTGTCGGAACGGGTAGCGGGCATAAGCGCGTCAATACCTCCACGTTGATACAGGGAGACCCATTTTTCGACCGTCTTGTAGCTGACTTCCTTTTGGGAACCGTCAGGGAAGGTGAGGGGTTTTTCGGTAACTCTTTTGTAGTATGCAGTCCTGGAGCCGTCAGGAAACAGGCCCTGGATCACGGGAGCGATGAGGGCGAAACGGAACCGGGCAACTTCAGCTGCATTGGAAAGGTTTGTTGTAGTATTCATGGAATTTTTACCTCCTCTTTATTTTATGAGATCATCATAAAAGGGTAAGAGGAAAGCAGCCATCCACAAGTCGTGTGGTTATTGAAAAAAAGAGTCTGCCTGTTTCAGCCTCCGCTGGTAAGGCGCAGGATTTTTGTGGGACTGGAGGAATGAGATTCCGGTAAGACTGAAAAACCTGACGGCGAAATCAGAGAAAGAGGTCTTCCGGACAAGGTCCAGAAGGAAGCGGCGCAGGCTTGTTTCAATGGATGCAAGAGAGCCCTGCCAGTCCTGCCGGTGGGAAGCGAAAAGTTTCTTCCATCTGTAGAATGTAGGAAGGGAGATCTCAAACACCTCGCAGATCTTTTCTACTGTCCTGATATGGAGGAAATGTTCCGCCAGTACACGGAGCATGAAGAACAGACTGTGCTGCCCATATGGTACTACAGGATCAAAAAGGATGGCGTGCGTAGCTCCGCAGGAGCAGATGACCCGGATGATCCTGACCCGGGCCACAAGCGGGCGGCCATTCACGAAGTCAATCAGACGACGGGAATAATAGCCATGGATACGGCAGTTGCCTTTACACTTACAGTAAGGGCAGGTCTCCTGTTCCGGGCGAAAATGTGTCATATATTCGCTCAAGAGCAATTTCCCAGATTTTTTTTCACGAATAAGCTTGCAATTGATCAGATTCTTTCTTATCATAGTAAGTGCATTGAAAGCCATGCTATCTTTTGAGATTAGGGCAAAGACCCTGTGTGAAGCATGGCATGTGCGTGGAGGAAGAACGGGATCGTAGCAGTGATGGTTCTTCCTCCTCTTTTTATTTGCATTGAAAACTATAAAGGGAAACTTCCAATAACGCAAGAAAAAAACGCGCTGAAAAAAACAGCACGTTCATAAAGGCAAAAAACTGAAATTCAGAAATTAATTTGGAGCAAACTTGAAGTCGGAAAGAACTTCAGTTCGACGCGTGACAAAACAGTATTGAAAGGCTTTCAGTACTCTCAGAAGAAGATATCCGGCATATCACTCGGCGCCTTTCA
>CACZOS010000239.1 GCA_902782815.1 uncultured Lachnospiraceae bacterium
CGGCGATCTTCATCATGTAGCGCCGCATGATGATGGTCAGCTCATCATGGGGGCACTTCTCGTAGATGGCCATCTGTATGTCCGTGAAATTCACGATATGCAGGCGGATGGGGCCGGTGTAGCGGGAAATGATCCTGGCCAGGTCCACCACCTTCTGCTTGGCCCGTTCGCTGGTGTAGGGCGGGGCGTGGAAATAGGTAGCTTCTATGCTTACTCCCCGCTTGGAGATCATATACCCGGCCACAGGGCTGTCGATTCCTCCGGAAAGAAGGAGCATGGCCCGTCCGCCGGTTCCCACCGGCATGCCGCCGGGTCCGGGGATCTCCTCGGAATAAAGGTATACCTTTTCCCTGATCTCCACCGTCAGGTATACATCGGGATGGTGAACGTCCACCTTGAGTTCCTCATACTCCATGAGAAGCTTCTCCCCCAGGAGGGCGGCCAGCTCCATGGACTGGATGGGGTAGGACTTGTCCCCCCGGCGCACCATGACCTTGAAGGTGAAATTCAGGTCATCATATCTCTCCCGGATATAGGTTTTTGCCACCTGTTCGATATGGGCAAAATCCTTGTTTTCCTCGATCAGGATGGGGCAGATGGCCGAAATGCCGAAAACATGGGACAGGGCTTCCACCACCTCATCATAGTCGAAAGGCTCCAGGGCCTCCGCAAATATCCTGCCGGACTCCTTGCGGATATTAAACGAGGCCAGGGGATCCAGAGCGAAATGCATCTGGCGCACCAGAGCATCCTCAAAAACATATCGGTTCTTCCCTTTTACCCCGATCTCTGCATATTTGATCAAAAATGCTTTGTAATCCATCTTATCTCCTTTTCAGGCAGCCGTCTTATCTTCTGGTAAATCTTCTGAGGACAGGCAGCAGTTCCTTCAGCACCTCTATACACTGATCCGCTTCCTCCGGGGTATTGTAAACCGAGAAGGAAAAACGGAGGGTCGATTCATAGTATTCTTTGGTCAGTCCGATCCCTTTTAAGGTCCCGCTGACCTCCGGTTTGTTGGAGGAGCAGGCAGAGCCGGCGGAGACAAAGATCCCTCTCTCCTCCAGGGCATGCAGGAGCACTTCACTCCTCACTCCGGGGAAACTGATGCTGGCGATATGGGGAGCCTCACCGGAGTTGTCCCGCACATTTTCCAGTTCCCCCACTGCCCTGCCGACAAAATGGGCTTTCAGGGCTCCCATGGCTTTCATCTTCTCCTCATGGTTTTCATAAATGAGCTGACAGGCCTTTCCCAGACCTGCTATGCCCGGTACGTTTTCCGTGCCGGACCGGAGTCCCTTCTGCTGGTTGCCTCCCCAGAGGATGGGTTTGATCTTCACCCCGTTTTTCACATAGAGAAAGCCGATGCCCTTGGGGCCATGGATCTTATGGCCGCTTACGGACAGAAGGTCGGCCTTCCACCGCCGGGGGAAGAGCTGCATCTTCCCGTAAGCCTGAATGCAGTCCGTGTGGAAAAGGATCCCGGGATCACAGGCCTTGACCAGCTTTCCGATCTCCTCCACAGGCTCTATGGCGCCGATCTCATTATTGACACACATGACGGACACCAGGAGGGTATCCGGCCGGAGGGCTTCTTTTAAGGCAGTGAGATCCACGATTCCCCTGCTGTCCACCGGAAGGTAGGTAACCTCAAACCCTTCTCCCTCCAGAAATCCCAGAGGATTGTATACCGAGGCATGTTCTATGCAGGAGGTGATGATGTGTTTCCTGGTCCTTCTGCCTGCCAGGGCAGTTCCGATCAGGGCCAGATTATTTGCCTCCGTACCGCCGGAGGTAAAAAAGATCTCTTTGGGGTCCACTCTCAGGCTTTTGGCGATGATCTCCCGGCTCCTGTTTATATACTGCTCGGCGTGGAAACCTTTGCTGTGCATGGAGGAGGGATTGCCGTACTCGATATCCATGACCTCAGACATGATCTCCCTGACTTCCGGAAATACTCTGGTGGTCGCTCCATTATCAAAATATATTTCTGTCATATCCTTCCTCCCCCTTTTCGGGCAGCAGGCATCTCTGCCTCCCGCCTGCCAAAGGGCATAGCTGCTCGTTTTTCATGTCAGTCTACTACAATAACACAAAAAAAGATTCTTGTAAACCGGGAAAAAGCGCCGCAAAAGCGGCGCCTTCTCCGTAAAAGGTCAGTTTATATGGTTAATAGTATTATACTCCTTTTGATCTCATACCGGGTAGGCCGCATTGACGGTATCGGCCTTGTCCGGATCGATCTTTTTCTCCTGGGCGGCCCGGTAACGGAAGAATTCCGTGGCAACCTGTGGGAATAAAGCGTAGCTGAGCACATCCTCTTCCTGCTCTTTCCACTGGGCCATCTCCGCCTCCAGCTTCTCAAGCTGGGGTTCGATGAGGTCTGCAGGTCTGCAGGTAATGGGTTCCTCATCCCCGATGGCTTTTTTCTGAACTTCCGGATTCACCGGCTTGACAGTCTGTCCGTACTCACCCTTAAGTAAAGCTTTGGACTCCTTGGTGATCATCTTGTAACGTTCACCCGTGAGCACATTTAATACCGCCTGGGTTCCGACGATCTGGGAGGAGGGGGTGACCAGCGGAGGTTCCCCGTAATCCTTCCTGACTCTGGGAACTTCATCCAGCACCTCATAGAAGCGGTCGGAAGCTCCCTGCTCCTTCAGCTGGGACACCAGGTTGGACAGCATACCTCCCGGCACCTGGTACATCAGGGTCTTGATGTTCACACCCATTACCCTGGGGTTAAGCAGGCCGCTTTCCAGGCATTCTTCCTGGAGCGGGCGGAAATAATCCGCGATCTCTCCCAGAAGTTTCTGGTTAAGTCCGGTATCTCTGGGAGTTCCCCGGAAGGTCTCCACCATAACCTCTGTGGCGGGCTGGCTGGTACCCAGGGCGAAGGGAGACATGGCTGTATCGATGATATCCACACCGGCCTCCGCTGCCTTTAAGTAAGTCATGCTGGCAACACCGCTGGTGTAGTGGGTATGAAGATCGATGGGAAGCCTTGTGCCTTCTTTTAATGCCCTGACCAGTCTCTCCGCCTCATAGGGGGTGAGAAGGCCGGCCATATCCTTGATACAGATTGAGTCCGCGCCCATCTCCTCGATACGTCTGGCAGTCTCTTTCCAGTAATCCAGAGTATAGGCGTCGCCCAGGGTATAGGACAGGGCGATCTGAGCGTGTCCCTTCTCCCGGTTGGAAGCCCGGACGGCAGTTTCCAGATTACGCAGGTCGTTAAGGCAGTCAAAGATACGGATAATGTCGATTCCGTTGGCGATGGATTTCTGGACAAAGTATTCCACCACATCGTCTGAGTAGGGTTTGTAGCCCAGGATGTTCTGGCCGCGGAAAAGCATCTGCAGTTTGGTATTCTTAAAACCCTCTCTCAGTTTACGCAGCCTGACCCAGGGATCCTCCTTGAGGAAGCGGAGGCAGGCATCAAAGGTTGCGCCGCCCCAGCACTCCACCGCATGATAGCCCACCTGGTCCATCTTGTCGATGATGGGGAGCATCTGGTCCGTGGTCATTCTGGTGGCGATCAGGGACTGATGGGCGTCACGCAGCACAGTCTCCACGATCTTGATGGGTTTTTTCTCTATGTCAGTCTTGTTCATATCAGTCATGGTTATCTCCCTCCTTCTATACTCCGAATATGGCCATAAATGCGCCGGCCGCCACCGCGGTACCGATCACACCTGCCACATTGGGTCCCATGGCATGCATCAAAAGGAAATTGGAAGGATCCGCCTCGGCTCCCACCTTCTGGGATACACGGGCAGCCATGGGTACGGCGGAAACACCCGCGGAACCGATAAGGGGATTAACCTTTCCTCCCGTGGCCTTGCACATGATCTTGCCGAAAATCACGCCGGAGGCTGTTCCCACGGCAAAGGCCACCAGACCCAGGACCACGATCTTAATGGTATCCAGGTTCAGGAAGGCTTCCGCGCTGGTGGTGGCGCCTACCGAAGTTCCAAGGATGATGACAACGATATACATCAGGGCATTCGATGCCGTCTCGGATAACTGTTTTACCACGCCGCTCTCACGGAAAAGGTTGCCCAGCATGAGCATACCCACCAGAGGCGCGGTTGTGGGCAGGACCAGACAGACCACTACCGTGACCACAATGGGGAAAAGGATCTTTTCTGTCTTGGATACCGGCCGGAGCTGCTCCATCTTGATCTGCCTCTCCTCTTCGGTGGTGAGGAGTTTCATGATGGGCGGCTGTATGATGGGCACAAGGGACATATAGGAGTAGGCCGCCACCGCGATGGGTCCCATCAGGGCAGTCTGTCCCAGTTTTCCTGCCAGGAAGCTGGATGTGGGTCCGTCAGCCCCTCCGATGATGGAGATGGCGGCGGCCGCCTTGTTGCCGAATCCCATCAGGATGGCCAGGAAATAGGCGGAATAGATTCCGAACTGAGCCGCGGCCCCCAGCAGAAAGCTCTTGGGGTTGGCGATCAGGGGACCGAAGTCGGTCATGGCCCCCACTCCCATAAAGATCAGAGAGGGGAGGATACTCCATTCATCCAGCAGATAAAAATAATGTAACAACCCGCCCTCTTCCATGATGGCGGGATAGAGGTTGACAAGCAGCATGCCGAAGGAGATGGGAACCAGCAGTAATGGTTCATATCCCCTGGCGATGGCCAGATATAAAAAGACCAGGGCAACCAGGATCATGACGAAGTTGCCCGGCTTTAAGAACGCGAATCCGGTCTGTGCTGCAAGATTACTCAATGTCTCTGCAACATATTCCATAGGTTTCCCTCCATTTCAAACCGAATCAGTTCATGGTTGCCAGAACGTCGCCGCCTTCCACTCCGTCACCCACGGAAACGTCCACGGTGGCGATGGTCCCTGCCTGGGGCGCACAGATCTCGTTTTCCATCTTCATGGCTTCCAGGACAACCACAACCTGCCCCTTATCCACCTTCTGGCCGGCTTTGACCTTGATGTCAACGATCTTGCCGGGCATGGGGGCATTGATCTTCACTCCGCCCTTGGCGTCCGATCCCTTTGCCGGAGCCTTTTTCGGGGGTGCGGCGGGAGCCGCGGGTGCTGCCGCAGGGGCCGTTGTCACGGGAAGGCTGCCTGCCTGATCCCCGTTGATTTCTTCCACTGTCACGTCATATGCCACGCCGTTCACGGTAATTCTGTAATTTTTCATTCTGAATCCTCCTGATTGGTTTTTCTATCTTCTGCCCGTGCGTTTTGCTCTTCTTATGGACCGGACCACCAGACGGTCCCGGCTTGCGGATTCTCCGCCCCGGTAAGCCATGATGGCGGCGGTGATCAAAGCAACCAGCTCCTCGTCGGCCATGAGGCCGTCATCCGACTCCACATCACGGATGATCTGGGGCACTTCATCGCTTATCCCTTCATCCTCCGTCTTCTTCCGGCCCTTCAGCCTCTCTTCTATCTCCGGCACATAGCGGAAAAGAGAGATGATCAGGGAGATGAAGATCAGGACCACAAACACGGTACCCATACCCAACAATGTATTAAGAAGGGCAGTCATAAATGATTGCATATTCTCACCTCACTAAAATGCCCTGTGTTTTTTGGCTGTATATTTCTGCTTCTTTGCGAACAGCATCTCAAAGGCGGCGATCAGTCTCTTCCTGCTGGCATCCGGTTCGATGATATCATCCACATATCCCCGTTTTGCCGCTGCCAGGGCAGAACTCTGGAGGTCTTCGTATTCCTCCTGTTTCTGACGGATAAAGGCCAGCTGGTCCCCGCTTTTCTCGATCTCCTCCGCATAGATGATCCGGACTGCCAGACCGGCGTCCATCATACCCACGGATGCATCCGGCCAGGCCAGGACGAAGTCCGCGCCAAGAGCCTTGGAATTCATGATCACCCCTGCGGTACCGAAGGCTTTTCCGGCGATCAGGTTCACCCTGGGGACCCTGCTTGCGGAAAGCTCACCGGCAAAATCGGCCATAGCCCCTGCCAGCTCCTTCTCCTCCTCCGGGGAGGCCTTCATTCCCTCTGTATTGGTGATGGTTAAGAGGGGGATGGAGAATGCGTCACAAAAACGTACAAACCTGGCTGCCTTCTTTAGTCCGGCGGCAGTCATGACGGTTTCCCTGTTGGCCACTGCCCCGACGGTCTCTCCGTTCAGACGGAGAAAGCCGGTCATCATGTCCCCGGCATAGTCTTTCCTGGTCTCCAGAAAAATGTTTCCGTCAGCGACGGAGGAAAGAATAAATCCGGCATCATATGCCGCGTCATTAAGCTCACCGATCACCCTGTTCAGATCATCTTCACAGGATACAAAGGCATCATCCGCCTCAAGATCAGAGGGGAGAAAACTCATTAAGCGGCGGATCTTAAGGATCATATCCTTCTCATCCTCACAGAGGAAGTCCACATTGCCGGCAGTCTTTGCCTGATAATCGGCGCTGCCTGTATTCAGTCTGGTTTCAATATTTCCTTCCAGCGCGTTGGGGCTGTTGACAAACAAGGCGCTGCCTTCTTTGGTCATGAAGGTAAAGTCCGACATGGCGGTCATAACGGCAGACCCTCCGCCGCACAAACCGCAGACAGCCGTGATCTGGGGAATCCTCCCGGATGCCCTGACCTGTTTGAAAAAGATCCGGCCGAATGCCTGGAGGGCATCATTCGCCTCCTGCAGTCTCAGCCCGGCGCAATCGATGAAACCGATTACCGGCGCGCCGGTCTTCATGGCCAGGTCGTATACCGCCTCGATCTTCTTGGCGTGCATCTCTCCCACGGAGCCGCCGAGCATCGAAGCATCCTGGCTGTAGACGTAGACCATGCGGTCACCCATGGTGCCGTAGCCGGTGATGACACCGTCTCCGTCCACCTTTTTCGCCCCGAGATTGTAATCCGTATTCCTGGCAGAAACCAGACTTCCCAGTTCCACGAAACTGTTTTCCTCCAGCAGGAGCTCCAGCCTCTCCCGGGCACTCATTTTTAATTCACTCATTCTCTTTCCTCCATATATAGAATAAATACAACACTATCATGGTAAAACGGATAAATGATCTTCCTTATCCGATGTGCTGTCCCCATAGTCATGGAGAGCCAAATAGATAATAGCAAAAGAATCCCGGCAAATCAATAGTTTAATGTTACTTTTTTAACACTATTTTTTACGGTAAATACTGATTTCATCCATATCTTTATCCGGTCCACCCACAGCATCCAGCCAAAAACCCCTGTTATTTTCCCAGAGAACATCAGCTTATTATCCGTTTGTTCATGGGTTCTTTCCCGGAATCTTTTCAAAATACCACTTCTGAAAATTTGCTCATTATATTGTTAATTTAATAACATTATTTGAACGCGTTTAAGGCTGCTTTTCATATCTTTTCTCCTCTCTGTCCTCTGTCAAAAGCAATTTTTACCTCTTATTTTTTTGCTGATTATTATTTTCATTTATAAGTACTTTTCTTTATATTTAGAATTCTTCGGAACGGATCAAGTGACAAATGATCGGTAACCCTCTTTGCCTGGACAAGGTAACAACTGTTTAATCCCCCAGAAAGGAAATGAAAGGACGATCACGCTTCAGATCTCCTGTCCTCTTCCCAATTCATGGTATTATGGACAAAAAAACAGAAGCAATACTTTGCTAATGTAAGTATTGCCTCCCCTTAATCAGGTAAAAAACCTGTCTTAATCATCAATTGATGCTTTGGATGCTTCCTATATTTGACAGATAATCCACAGACATCCATCCGTCTTTCCCAGACCGGGATGATCTGCCGTTTTCCCGGATTTTTTTCTTAAGTTCTATACCGGCACAGAGATGGCAGCTCCCACCTCTTCCATGGCCTCTTCCATAAAGCCCTGCTTCGTCACTTCATCGATATCCGGAAGCTCATCAATGGAAGAGACGCCGAAAGACCGCAGAAACTCTTCCGTGGTGCCGAAGACGATGGGACGTCCGATGGTGTTTTTCCTCCCCAGTTCCCGGACAAGATTGTATTCGATCAGTTTATTGACGGCGAAGTCACATTTCACCCCGCGGATGGCTTCAATCTCCTGTTTGGTGACCGGCTGTTTGTAGGCGATGATGGATAAGGTTTCCAGCATCACATCCGTCAGGCTTCTCTTCTTCGGCTGGTTCACCAGCTTCTGAACATATTCATAGGCCTCTGTTTTGGTGCAGATCTGCCAGGAATCCTCCAGTTCGATCAGGGTGATCCCCCTTGACTCCTGTCCGTATTCCTCCTGCATGGAAAGAAGGATCTTCTTAAGGTTCCCGGGCTCCATCTCCAGTACTTCGGCCAGTCTCTTTAAGGGGACCGACCGGCCCATGGTAAATAGAATAGCCTCCAGGATTCCTTTTATCCTTTCCTTATCTATCTCCTGATCGGCATGCCGGTCCTTTTCCCGGACAGTATCCGGTTCCGGGTCCGGACGGAAATCCCCGCTCATGCCCGGAAGACTCAGCTGTCTGTAATCCTGGTTTTCCATTCTCATCCTCCTTAATTCGCTTCCGCATGAGTCAGATAGATCTCATCGAAATTCTTCTCCTGGACCACGGTGATCTCCCCCTGCTTCATCAGTTCCAGCACCGCCAGAAAAGTGACCACGACACTTTCTCTTCCGGGCTGGATCTCCAGCAGGGTACGGAAGTTGATATGGGCCAGTCCTTTGATCTGATGAAGGATATCCTTCATCCGGTCCTCTACCTTGAACCGTTCCTTCTCTATCTTGCCGAACTTGCTTCTGACCGGATCCTGGCGGTCTTTTTTCCTCTTCATGACCATGCAGAAGATCCGGTTGAGCTGCTGCAAAGACAAGTCTCCCACGATCTCGCCGGGATCCACCGGTTCTTCATGAGTTTTTATCTCCTCCGGAACAGACTCCTCCTTGTAAAAGATCCTGTCTGCGTCGATACTGCGGTCCTTCAGCTCTCCGGCGGCATATTTGTACATTTTATACTCCACCAGCCTGGCTACCAGTTCCTCTCTGGGATCCTCTTCTTCCTCCTCTTCCCGGCGGGGAAGAAGCATTCTGGATTTGATCCTTAAAAGGGTGGAGGCCATCACCAGGAATTCCCCCAGACTTTCCATGGAGTAGATTTCCTCCAGCATATGCAGGTATTCCATGTACTGGTCGGTGATCATGGCGATGGGTATGTCGTATATGCTCACTTTATTTTTCTCTATCAGATGGAGCAGGAGGTCCAGGGGACCTTCAAACACATCCGTCTTTACATCCAGCTTCATCCATCATTCCTCTCTGGACTGATCTCTTTGTGTTTGTTTTTATATCTGGCGATGACCGCTTCTTCCCGGGAGCCGTATCTGGCGATATCCTGTTCCTCGGGGGACTCGTATCCGGGGATGATGGCCTTGATCTTCTCCAACCCGTCATCTTCTCTGACTGTACACCGGTCTACTTTATGAATAATGGCGCCGAAGGCCGGGATATGGACACTTACCGAGTAGTCCCACCACTTATATCCCCTGTCCTCGGTGTGGATATCTTCTTTCACATCCATGAAATATCCGCCGTATTCCTGTCTTTCCCCGGAGAGAACCTCCCGGAACACGCCGGGATGATCATAACCGAAACGGAAATTCGGATATTCGTTATCACTCATGTTGAGGACCACCACGTACCGGTTGTCCCCGGAAAAACGTTCATAGACGTAAACCCTTTCCTCCACGGCATCCACCTCAAGCCAGCGGAAATGTTCGGAATTGTAATCCCCGTCGTAGAAAGCCGGCTGGGAAATGTAGAGGTGGTTCAGTTCCTTCAAATACTTTTTCAGGGCTTTGTGTTTGGGATAATCCAGCAGCATCCAGTCACATTCCCTGGACTGATCCCACTCCCGGAACATACCGATCTCGTTTCCCATAAAGTTGAGTTTCTTGCCGGGATGGGTAAACATATAGGTATACAGGGTCTTCACCTGCTGGAACTTGACATCATACTCTCCCCACATCTTCTGGATGATGGTTGCCTTCCCATGGACCACCTCATCGTGGGACAGGGGAAGCAGATAGTGCTCACGGTAAAAATATGCCATGGAGAAGGAAAGCTTGTGGTAATTGGATTTCCGGTCGTAGGGATGGATGCGGAAATAGTTCAGGGTATCGTTCATCCAGCCCATGTCCCATTTGTAATCGAAACCCAGACCATCGTACTCCACCGGTGCCGTCACCTTGGGATAGTTGGTGGAATCCTCCGCGATGAGCATGGCCGTGGGATGTCTCTGCTGAAGTCCCTTGTTCATATTCCGGATAAAGGCCAGGGCTCCCTGGTTGACTCCCTTGGAGGAATCCCCCTGCCAGTAGATGGCATTGCTGATGGCGTCCATGCGGATGCCGTCAAAGTGGAACCTGGTGAGCCAGAAATCCGCCGCGGACTGCAGGAAAGTACAGACGTCGCCACGGTAATAGTTGAAGTTGCAGGTGCCCCACTGGCTGTAACCGATCTCGGGTTCGGGGTACTCGTAGAGAGGGGTGCCGTCGAACCTGAGAAGGGCGTAATCGTTGGTCACAAAATGAACGGGAACAAAGTCCACGATGACACCGATCCCCTCACGGTGAAAAAGGTCCACCATCCTCATCAGGTCTTTCGCCTCCCCGTAACGGGAGCTGGGGCAGAAGAAGCCGCTTACCTGGTATCCCCAGGATTCATCGGAGGGATGTTCCGCCAGAGGCATCATCTCCACATGGGTATAGCCCATCTCCTTGAGATAAGGGATGATCTGTTCCGCGAATTCATCATAGCGGAACCATCCGTTTTCCCCCCGGTCATTTCTCTTCCATGAGCCCAGATGTACCTCATAGATATTGACGGGGGAATCATAGTTCTTGGACCGGTTCTTCATCCACTCCCCGTCGCCAAAGGTAAAGGAGTCCATATCCACGATCCTGGAGGCGGTCCTGGGTCTTACTTCCGAACCGTTTCCGAAGGGATCAAATCTGTCTCTTACGATCCCGTCCTCCTGGTGGATCCGGTATTTGTAGAGGTCGCCGATCCTCATATCCTTCATGGTAATGCTATAGATACCTGACTCGCCGTCCTGGACCAAAACATGGCCGGACCCGTCCCAGCCGTTGAAATCCCCGATCAGTTCCACTTTTTCCGCCCGGGGAGCATAGACGCGGAAGACGTATCCCTCCTCAGTGGGATGTACGCCGAAATAATCATAGGCATCAAAAGACTGACCGATATAAAAATCATGTATATTCATACAAATTCGCCTCCGGAAATGATTCTGTTCATAAGAAATAGATCTTTTCTTTATTGTAAGAAATTGCGCAAGAAAATTCAAGGACTGTATGGATATAAATAAGAAAAAGAGGGCTTCCACATGGAAACCCTCCGCGCTTTTGAATATGTATCTCATTTCCGGAGTAGATCTTACTCCTTCCCGCTAAAACTTATTTCGCGTAATCGACAGCTCTTGATTCCCGGATGACATTTACCTTGATCTGTCCCGGATAATCCAGCTCACTCTCGATCTGTTTTGAAATATTTCTCGCTAAAAGAATCATATCAGAATCGCTAACCTGCTCAGGAACTACTGCTACCCGAATCTCACGGCCTGCCTGAATAGCAAAACTCTTATCAACTCCCTTAAAGGCGTTTGCTATATCTTCCAACTGTCTTAATCCCGTGGTGTACGTTTCCAATGTTTCACGTCTGGCACCCGGTCTTGCTGCGGAGATCGTATCAGCTGCCTGTACGATACACGCGATCAGACTGGTAGGTTCAACATCACCATGATGAGATTCAACAGCGTTTATTACGATTTGAGATTCTTTGTATCTCTTACATAAATCAACACCAATTGTGATATGAGAGCCTTCCATCTCATGATCCACGGATTTACCGATATCATGCAACAGACCTGCTCTTTTTGCCAAACGAACATCTTCTCCGATCTCTCCTGCGAGAAGACCGGACAGCTGTGCTACTTCAATGGAATGCTTCAACGCGTTCTGTCCGTAACTGGTACGGTACTTCATCTTACCGAGAAGTCTGACCAGTTCAGAACGGATGCCGTGAATTCCTACCTCAAGGATGGCAGCTTCACCGGCTTCCTTCATGCTCTGCTCCACTTCGTTCTGCGCCTTTTCCACCATCTCTTCGATTCTTGCCGGATGGATCCTGCCGTCCACGATCAGTTTCTCAAGGGCGATCCTGGCGACCTCACGCCTTACGGGATCAAAGCTTGAAAGGATGACCGCCTCCGGAGTATCATCGATGATGAGGTCGACACCGGTGAGGGTCTCGATGGTACGGATGTTCCGGCCTTCACGGCCAATGATCCTGCCCTTCATCTCATCATTGGGAAGCTGAACTAAAGAGATCGTCGTCTCGGCCACATGGTCTGCCGCACATTTCTGGATGGCGGTGACCACATAGTCCTTGGCCTTTTTGCCGGCCTCTTCCTTGGCCCTGGTTTCCATTTCTTTCACCATGATGGCCATGTCATGTTTCACATCATTTTCAACAGTTTTCAGCAGATAATCTTTTGCCTGTTCAGAGGTTAAACCTGAAATTCTTTCCAGTTCCTGTGTGTGCTTAGCATGAAGTTCGTCAACTTTCGCCTTCTGACGATCCAGTGCGGATTCCTTGTGGGAAAGTGTCTGTTCTTTCTTCTCAAGATTCTCCAGCTTGCGGTCGATCTGCTCTTCCTTATTCAGGACGCGCTTTTCATACCGCTGGATTTCTGCTCTGCGCTCTTTGGTCTCTTTCTCGAACTCATTCTTTGCCTTCAGCGTTTCTTCCTTCGCTTCAAGCAGTGCCTCCCTCTTCTTGGTCTCCGCAGTCTTTAAAGCCTCATCGAGAATCTCTCTGGCTTTGTCCTCCGCGCTTCCGACCTTGGCCTCAGATACCTTCTTGTGGTAATTCAGGGCAACAAAAGAAGAAATGAGTGCTGTAAGAATGATGGCGCCGATCAGAATGGGAAAAAAAACGGCTAAACTCATACCTACAGGAGCACCTCCTTATTTAGTTATTTATCGTACAAAAGTACAACAATATTATTTTAGTCGCAATTAATACAAAAGTCAAGTATTATCTTTAACCAGGCTCCTTCTCCAGATACCGCTTCTCACGTAGAAAAATCCGATGGGTACGGAGGCAAATGGAGCGGCCATACAGGCCAGATAGATGCCCGTCACCCCGAAGAGACTCTCCAGGATCACCACCAGGAGGATCCTCACCGGGATACAGTTGACAAATGAGGAGAACATTACCCACATGGTATGCCCCGCTCCGGTCATAAATCCGTGATAGGTCAGGAACATGGCATAGAAGATCTGGCCCAGCATCTCTATCCTCAGATTGAGTATGGCGGCATGTAGTACCGCCGGTTCCCCGGTAAAGAAACCGCAGAGAAAAGGAGCCGTTACTTCTACAAATAACATTAAAACTACCGCTATACTAACGGTGATCTTCATCGCCTGCTTCAGGACTTCCCTTGATCGGTCATATAATCCTGCTCCCAGATTCTGGGCAGCCATGGTGGCGGTGCCTGTGGACATGGCCGACAGAATCAGCTGGCAGGTATCCTTGATCTTGATGGATACCCCGTTACCGGCAGAAACATCCACGCCGTATTTGTTGATAAA
>CACZOS010000240.1 GCA_902782815.1 uncultured Lachnospiraceae bacterium
GATCGCCGTAAGATTCATATATTTATTTTTTTCCATGAGGATCTCATAGAAAGTTTTAAACTGTTTTATTTTATATTCATCTATATCAATATGATATAGATCCATTTTTTCTTTCAGTTTTTTCTCAAACGACATAGCTTACGATCTTTCTTTTTTGCTTCTGCGCAGCTGTTCCATGTAGACAAGAAGTACAGAAATGTCCGAAGGGGAAACACCGGAAATCCGGGAAGCCTGTCCGATGGAACGGGGACCTACCGCCTTGAGTTTCTGGATTGCTTCCAGACGAAGGTTATGGATATCGTCATAATTGATATCATCCGGAATGATCTTCTGCTCCAGTTTTTTGAACTGGTCAACCTGCCTCATCTGCCTGTTGATATATCCTTCATACTTGATATTGATATTCACCTGGTCGCGAACTTCCTCCGGCAGGTCAGGACGATCCGGATCAAGTTCTGCCAGAATATCATAGGATAATTCAGGTCTCTTGATAAGCTCTGCAAGAGTTGCAGCTGATTTTAGCCTGGTGGATCCGTGGGCGGTCAGGAATTCCTGAACCGGTTTCGATCCTCCCAGATTCACATTTTTTACTCTCTGGATTTCCTTCTCAATCTGAGATTTTTTTTGAAGGAATCTCTGATATCTTTCCTCGGGGATAAGGCCCACCTGGTATCCGATCTCCGTAAGCCGCATATCCGCATTATCCTGCCGCAGGAGCAGCCGGTATTCTGACCGGGATGTCATCATGCGGTAGGGTTCAAAGTTCTGCTTGGTCACAAGATCATCGATCAGGACACCAATATAGGCCTGGGACCTGTCTAAGATGATCGGTTCCTTGCCCTGACAGTACCTGGCGGCATTGATTCCGGCGATAATACCCTGTCCCGCTGCTTCCTCATAACCGGAGCTGCCGTTAAACTGACCTCCACTAAAGAGTCCCCTGATCTTTTTAAATTCAAGAGATGATTTCAGCTGGTTTGGATTAATACAATCATACTCGATCGCATAGGCATTACGGATGATCTTTACATTTTCAAGACCTTTTACCGTCCGGTACATGGCATACTGGACATCCTCCGGCATGGAAGAACTCATTCCACCGACATACATTTCGTTGGTAAACTCTCCTTCTGGCTCGATAAAGAGCTGGTGGCGGTTTTTATCAGCGAATCTGACCACTTTATCTTCAATGGACGGACAATACCTGGGTCCGGTCCCTTCGATCACTCCGCCGTAAAGGGGAGAACGGTCCAGATTCTGCCGGATGATCTTATGGGTCTCTTCATTGGTATAGGTGAGCCAGCAGGAAACCTGGTCTCTTCTGATATCTTCTTCTTTATTCTCGAAGCTGAAGGGAACGATTTTCTCGTCTCCCAGCTGCTCCTCCATCAGATCAAAATTAATGGATTTCTTATCGATCCTGGCGGGGGTACCGGTCTTGAAACGATAGAGTTCTATCCCGTTATCCCTAAGAGACTGGCTTAAATGATTGGCTGCCTGAAGCCCGTTCGGTCCGGAGTGGGCAACCACATCTCCATACAGACATCTTGCCTTCAGGTAAGTTCCGGTAGCTAAAACAACTGCTTTTGCATGGTAAAGGGCGCCGGAATACGTTCTGACTCCCTTGATCACTCCATCTTCTACGATCAGCTGGCTCACTTCTGCCTGACGAAGGGTAAGATGTTCTTCCTGCTGCAAGGTATAGCGCATCGTCTGAGAATAGGCATCTTTATCAGCCTGGGCTCTGAGAGAATGCACTGCCGGCCCCTTTGATTTATTCAGCATCTTGGATTGGATATAGGTTTTATCAATATTTTTGCCCATCTGACCCCCGAGAGCATCAACTTCCCGGACAAGATGTCCCTTGGAAGAACCCCCGATATTGGGATTGCAGGGCATAAGTGCCACGCTGTTCATGCTGACGGTAAATATGATGGTCTCCAGGCCAAGTCTTGCGGCCGCTAAAGCGGCTTCACATCCGGCGTGACCGGCACCTACAACGACCACATCATAATATTCTTCTATACTGTTTCTCATATATGACACCTATTTTCCGGTACAGAA
>CACZOS010000241.1 GCA_902782815.1 uncultured Lachnospiraceae bacterium
TATAAGAAAACCGCGGCTGTCCTGGTGAAGAAATATGTCCAGGAGTTCAGCGAGCAGCTGGGTCTTCCTTACCGGAAGGTGCACATCACCAATCTGGCAGCGAAATCCGGTTTTCAGCTTCCCCGTTTCGGCTACAGCAACCTGACGGTCAGAGATCAGAGAACCTTATGGGGCCGCTGTACCAGAAGCCATACTCTTAAATTTGACTGGAAGCTTGCCATGCTTCCCATTGAAGTGATTCAGTACATCATCATCCATGAACTTACCCATGTGAAGAAGATGAATCACTCCTCCACTTTCTGGGCGGAAGTAGAGAAGATCATGCCGGAATACCAGGAATGCCGGCGCTGGCTGGACCGCCACGGAAAGGAATACGAGATATTCTGATTATCGATTACGTGTGAATAAACCTCACTTGAACAATGTATACCGGAGGCTGTCGCGACTGTTGTCGGAGTTGCGGCAGCTTTCCTTATATTTACTCCCATTTATCATTAATTGAGATATTGATCATGGCAGAAAAAATTACCAAAAGAATCAACCATCCCATCCCCCCTCTTTATGACCGGGATTCCCGTATCCTGATCCTGGGGAGCTTCCCTTCGGTAAAATCCAGGGAAGCCGCCTTTTTTTACGGCCATCCCCAGAACCGCTTCTGGAAACTCATGGCTTTTTTACTGTCGGAGAAGTATCCGGAAACGGTTGACGAAAGAGCGGATATGATGCACAGGAACCGCATTGCACTCTGGGATACCATAGCCAGCTGTGAGATCACCGGATCATCTGACAGCAGCATTAAAAATGTGGTGACCAATGATCTGACATCCATCCTCAGCCAGGCTCCCATCGAAAGGATCTACTGCAACGGGGCAAAGTCTCACGAATATTATAAGAAATATATTCAGGATCAGACCGGGATAGAGGCTGTCCGTCTGCCCTCGACCAGTCCTGCCAACGCGTCCTTCTCCCTGGAAAAACTGGCAGCCCACTGGCGGCAGATACTGGTCCCTCTGCGAATCGCGCCTCCCGGGATAGGGGATAACCTGGTGGCCTGGTATGACCACAATGCCCGCATTCTTCCCTGGAGGAGCCGGCCTGCCCCCTACCATGTATGGATCTCTGAGATCATGCTTCAGCAGACCAGAGTAGAGGTGGTGAAAGATTATTATGATCGCTGGATGGAAGCTCTGCCGGATGTGGAGGCGGTTTCCCGGGTATCCGAGGACACACTCATGAAGCTTTGGGAAGGTCTTGGTTATTACAACCGGGCCAGAAATATCAAAGAGGCCGCCATAACGGTCATGGAACGTTATCAGGGAAGGTTTCCCGGGGAGTACGATCAGCTGCTTTCCCTGAAAGGGATCGGGGAGTACACGGCAGGAGCTGTTGCATCCATAGCCTTCGGCAAGCCATATGCTGCCGTAGACGGGAATGTATTACGGGTTTTTTCCCGCATTCTGGCACAGCCTGAAGATCCGGCAAAAAGAGGAGTAAAAAAAGCTCTGGAAAAAGAGGTCCTGCGGGTTATGCCCAAGGACCGTCCAGGAGATTTCAACCAGGCGTTGATGGACCTTGGGGCAACAGTCTGCCTTCCCAAGGGAAAACCGGTCTGCCATAAATGTCCCTGGGAGGAGATCTGCCGGGCCCACAGCCTGGGCAGGGAGGAGGATTTCCCTGTCAGGGCAGAAAAGAAATCCAGAAAGATCCAGGAAAGAGCGGTTCTTATCATCCGCTACCGGGACAGGATCCTTCTTCATCGCAGACCGGCAAAAGGCCTGCTGGCTGGTTTGTGGGAATTTCCCGGACTTGAAGGAAAATTCAGCCCGGACAAGGTGAGGCAGGAGTTGGAAAGCCGGGATCTGACTGATTTTGACCTGATTCTTCTGGGGGAAGGTAAGCATATCTTCTCCCACGTGGAATGGCATATGACCGGTTACGGTATTCGCCTCCACCATCTGGCAGACCGGATCAAAGACCGGCTTGCCCGCCGGGAGGACTGGATTCTGGTCACACCTGAAGAACTGAAAAAAAAGTATGCGGTTCCTTCTGCCTTTGCACCTTTTATGAACAGGGTGATCGCGGAGTGGACATGAAAGGAAAGGGAGATAAGCCGATGAGATTTCGACCCTGCATAGATATTCATAACGGAAAAGTAAAACAGATTGTAGGGGGAAGCCTTCTGGATGAAGGGGACTTTGCCAGAGATAATTTTGTGTCGGAAAAATCGGGAGATTATTATGCCCGTCTCTATAAAGATGCCGGCCTTACGGGAGGACATATCATCCTGCTGAATCATGCGGGAAGCAGGTATTATGAGGAGGATGTCCGTCAGGCCTGTCAGGCCCTGCATGCCTTTCCCGGCGGTCTGCAGATCGGCGGGGGAATGAACGAGGAAAACGCGGGATTTTTCCTGGAACAGGGGGCATCCCATATCATAGTCACTTCCTATGTCTTTCAGGGAGGAAAGATCAGCTGGGACAGGCTTTCCGCCATGGAGAAGGCTGTGGGCAGGAATCATCTGGTCCTGGATTTAAGCTGCAGAAGAAGAGACGGGAAGTATTATATCGTCACGGACCGATGGCAGAATTTCACGGACCTGGTCCTCAATGAGGATACTCTTGAGCTCCTGTCCGGACATTGCAGTGAGTTTCTGGTCCATGCGGTGGATGTGGAGGGGAAGGCATGCGGGATTGAAGAAGAAGTAGCCGCCCTTCTTGGAAAATGGCAGGGAATCCCCGCTACCTACGCCGGGGGAGTCGGAACCTATGAAGATCTGATCCGGTTGAAAAACCTTGGCAAAGACAGGGTGGATGTTACCATCGGAAGTGCCCTGGATCTCTTTGGAGGGCCCTTGGCTTTCAGTCGGGTCCTGGAGATCATCTCAATGGATGAGATTCCTGATCATTCCGGACCCTGGACAGGGCGACGGTGATTCCTTTGAATTTAGCTTTATCCACCAGGATCTCTCCCCTGCCGGCAGCAAGGTAGGAACTGGCGGTGGACACGGAGAGGACTCCGGTGTGCTGCTCCACATATTCAGACCGGTTGATTCCCAGCCGGTCTATATCCAGTTTTTCAATCTCCTCCGTGGGGATGACCACCAGGGGAACCTTAAGTTCTTCTGCGGTGGACAGGATTCCCGGTTCATCGGCTTTAAGGGGTATGGTACTGATACATTTCAGAGAAAGAGGGCTCAGTCCCTCCTTTTTTAATGTGGCAAGAAGGGCTTCCCGGATAGGGTCTTTTTCCATGTTCCGTTTACATCCGATTCCGGCGCAGATGGTTCTGGGCCGCAGGTAGAGGACGGGTGCCGCCAGGCTTTTCATCTGCTCTTCGGAAAAAGAAAAACCTTCGTGGATGACCACGGTGGGAAGACCGGAGGACAGATAATAATGCCCTGATGAGGCCGCAAGCCCTGTGGGGCAGAGATGGAATTTTCCCTCATCTATTCCCCGGGTCAGTTCAGGCCAGGATCCCTTGTCCAGGGGAAGGTCTGTCACCACATTTACAGACCTTCCCTCCAAAAGGGCCCCGCTGATCTGTTTGAGTACTCCGATGTTCTCAATGGCCATGTCATACTTTTTGGCAAAAGTGTCAAAAGAGAGTTCTCCCGCCACATCGGTGGCGGTGGTGATCACCGGCTGTCCGCCGCTGACTGCCGCCATTTCCCTTGCCAGATCATTGGCTCCGCCCAGATGTCCGGAGAGGAGACTGATGGCATATCTGCCTCTCTGATCCAGGACAACTACCCCCGGGTCGCTGGTCTTGTGGCTGATCAGGGGAGCGAGGATCCGGACTACGATACCCGTCGCCATGATGCAGACCAGATAATCGTATTCCAGAAAACCCCTCTGCAGGTTTTCCTTAAAGTTTTCTTTCCCGAAAAGAGGACCGGGCCGGGAGGCGGACAGTTTTTCCGCCAGTTCTTTTCCCTCGGGAGTGAGATAAAAATATGCTGTGTTCACTCTTGTTTACCTCATTCTGTATTTTTATCCGGAATCGGAGCCGGTATAATGCTGCGGTTAATCTATTGTACCATTTTTCTGCCGGATTTTATAGTTGATAATCCGGGAGATTCCCTGAACCATGGGCAATATTTGAAAGATAAGGCATGATTCAGGACAAGAAAATACTGATGGCACAGGTTGCGGATTGATTTCTGCCCAAAAATCCGGAGAAAAATTGTAAGAATCGATACACATTTTGGGATAAATCAATTTATTGTTTTTGACAAACAATAACTTATCCTTTTTAAGGATAGATAGTTGTCGATATTTGTGAAAAAATACCTTTAGCGGCAGATTGTTTCATGCTATACTATACAACATAAAACCTTCTTTATTATTTAAGAGGACAAAATATTACAGAAACAGGAATATTTTAAACCGGATAAGGGGAGGCTGTCCCTGACCGGTATTCCTGGATGGAGGAAGACAATGAATATCAGCAGGTCAGAAAAACTGTACCGGACCGCACTTGATCTCATGCCCGGCGGAGTAAACTCCCCGGTAAGAGCATTCGGTTCTGTGGGGAGGAATCCTTTGTTCATCGATCATGCGAAGGGTTCCCGTATTTATGATGTGGATGGAAATGAATTTATCGATTATGTTTGTTCCTGGGGTCCGGGTATCCTTGGACATGCCCATCCGGAAGTGATCGAGGCGGTGCAGAAAGCCTGCGTGGACGGACTGACATTCGGAGCGCCTACAGGCAAGGAAAACCAGCTGGCTGCCATGATCCGGGATTGTGTTCCCTCCATGGAGATGATGCGGTGTGTAAGTTCCGGCACCGAAGCGGTGATGAGTGCTATCCGGGCTGCCAGAGGCTACACCGGCAGAGATAAGATCATCAAATTTAAGGGCTGTTACCACGGCCATTCCGACGGACTTCTGGTCCAGGCGGGTTCCGCTGCCCTGACCCAGTCTGTCCCCGACAGTGCGGGCGTGCCGGAATCCTTTGCCCGGCAGACCCTGGTGGCTCTTTACAATGACCCGGATTCCGTCCGTGAACTCTTTGAGAACAATAAGGATCAGATCGCGGCATTGATCGTGGAGCCGGTGGCTGCCAACATGGGTGTCGTTCCCCCGGAAGAGGGTTTTCTGGAATTTCTCAGGGAGATGACCGAGGAGAACGGTACGGTTCTCATTTTTGATGAGGTTATCACCGGTTTCCGCCTCGGTATCGGCGGTGCCCAGGCCTGGTACAAGATCAAACCCGACCTGACCACCTTCGGAAAGATCGTAGGGGGAGGCATGCCCATGGCA
>CACZOS010000242.1 GCA_902782815.1 uncultured Lachnospiraceae bacterium
ATCTTCCTTAAGATCGAATCCTTCCCGATTCCTGTGATTGCTGCAGTAAACGGTTTCGCACTGGGTGGCGGCTGCGAGATCTCCATGAGCTGCGATATCCGTATCTGCTCCGAGAATGCAGTATTCGGCCAGCCTGAAGTCGGTCTCGGCATCACACCCGGATTCGGCCGCACACAGAGACTTGCCCGTCTGGTAAGCCCCGGTATGGCAAAACAGCTGATCTACACTGCACGTAATATCAAGGCTGACGAAGCATACCGCATCGGTCTTGTCAATGCAGTCTATGAGCTTGATGAGCTTCTCCCCGCTGCAAAGAAGATGGCCGCAGGCATCGCAAAACAGGCTCCCATCGCAGTCCGCAACTGTAAGAAAGCCATCAACGAAGGCCTTCAGGTAAGCATCGAAGAAGGTGTTGCCATCGAAGAAAAACTGTTCGGCGACTGCTTCGAGACAGAAGACCAGAGAGCCGGCATGGGCAACTTCCTGGCACCCAAGGATCAGAAACTGAAAGTTGTGCCCTTTAAAAACAAATAAATAAGGGATAAAAACATTTATACTTAATTTTAAGATGATTTGGAGGTAATTATTATGAAAGTTGGAGTTATTGGCGCAGGTACAATGGGATCCGGTATCGCTCAGGTTTTCGCTGTAAACGGATATGATGTATATTTATGTGATATCAATGACGAATTTGCCGCAAACGGAAAAGCAAAGATCGAGAAGGCACTGAACAGGAACGTCTCCAAGGGTAAGATGGAAGCTGCCGAGGCAGAAGCTATTCTTGCAAGAATCACAACCGGTACAAAAGACATCTGTACAGAGGCTGATCTGATCGTTGAAGCTGCTCTCGAGGTTATGGCTGTAAAACAGCAGACATTCAAAGAGTTACAGGACATCGTTCCCGCTGACTGTATCTTCGCCACAAACACATCTTCCCTTTCCATCACTGAGATCGGCAAAGGACTTGACAGGTCTGTGATCGGTATGCACTTCTTTAACCCGGCTCCCTACATGGCCCTCATCGAGGTAATCCAGGGTGAGAATACTCCGGATGAGATCAGGGATAAGGTTGTTAAGATCTCCGAAGATATCGGAAAGACACCGGTACAGGTTAATGAGGCTCCCGGATTTGTTGTCAACAGAATCCTTGTTCCGATGATCAACGAAGCCGCTTTTATCTTAGGCGAAGGCATCGCATCCGCAGAAGGTATCGACACAGCTATGAAACTCGGTGCCAACCACAGAATGGGCCCCCTTGCTCTGGGTGACCTGATCGGTCTTGACGTCTGCCTGGCAATCATGAACGTATTATATACAGAGACCGGTGACTCCAAATATCGTCCCGCTCCGCTTCTTAAGAAGATGGTACGTGCAGGCAAATTAGGACAGAAAACTGGTATTGGTTTCTTCGATTACAGCAAATAATAAGTTAAAAATCACGGTATGAAAAGAGGGAACCACAGTTTTACTGTGGTTCCCTTGTCACTTTCAATTAAGGAGAATATCAATATGAGTTACATAAAAGACTATGCTGCTAAACTTGTGAGCGCTGAAGAAGCGGTAAAAGTGGTCAAATCCGGTGACTGGGTCGATTACGGCTGGACCACCATCACCCCGGCAGCCCTGGATAAGGCACTGGCCGCAAGGATGGGAGAACTGGAAAATGTCAATTTCCGCGGCGGTATCCTCATGTGGGAGCCGGAGATCTTCAAAATCGAGGATGCGGCAGACCATTTCACCTGGAATTCCTGGCATATGAGCGGGATTGAGAGAAAAGCCATCAACAAAGGATTTGCCTTCTACTGTCCCCTTCGTTACTCCGAGCTTCCCAGGCATTACCGGGAACATATAAAGCATGTGGATGTGGCCATGTTCCAGGTTGCCCCAATGGATAAGCACGGCTATTTTAATTTCGGTCCCAACGCTTCCCATCTGGCAGCTGTGTGTGAGGTTGCCGATGTGGTCATCGTGGAGGTCAATGAGAACATGCCCCGCTGTCTTGGCGGTTTTGAAGAAGGAATCCACATTTCCGACGTCACCTATATCGTGGAGGGTGATAATCCCGCAGTGGCTGAGATGGGCGGCGGCGGCGCTCCCACCGACGTGGACCGTGCTGTGGCTGAACTTATCGTTGAGGAAATCCCGGACGGTGCCTGCCTCCAGCTGGGTATCGGCGGTATGCCCAATACCGTGGGCAGCATGATCGCCGAATCCGACCTCAAGGATCTGGGCGTACATACCGAGATGTATGTGGATGCTTTCGTGGACATCTCAAAAGCCGGTAAGATCACCGGAGCCCATAAAAATATCGACAAGGGCCGCCAGGTCTACGCCTTCGGCGCCGGTACCAAAAAACTGTATGACTTCCTCAATGAAAACCCATCATGCATGAGTGCTCCCGTGGACTATACCAACGATGTGAGGACCATTGCCCGGCTGGACAACTTCATCTCCATCAACAATGCGGTGGACATGGACTTATATGGTCAGGTTAACGCCGAGAGCGCAGGCATCAAGCAGATCAGCGGTGCCGGCGGCCAGCTGGACTTCGTCCTGGGCGCCTACCTTTCCAGGGGCGGCAAGAGCTTTATCTGCCTCTCTTCCACCTTTAAGGGAAGGGACGGACAGCTGCAGTCCAGGATCAAACCGGTTCTTGATCCCGGTTCCATCTGTACGGATACCCGGGCCAACGTCCACTATATCGTTACCGAGTACGGTAAAGTGAACCTGAAAGGTACTTCCATGTGGCAGAGAGCTGAACAGCTGATCAGCATCGCCCATCCCGATTTCCGTGACGAACTGATCAAGGAAGCGGAAAAAATGAAGATCTGGAGACGTTCCAATAAATAATGATATCCTGCAGGTGCCGCTATTTTATGGCGGCGCCTGTTTTAATATAAGGAATAGTTTCGTTTAATCTTTCTTTCTATTTCTTTTCGTAATCAAAAACTAAATTATCCTTGTTCATTTGAAATAAAATACATCAAAAATACTGTTTTTTACTTGTTTTAGCAATGTATAACCTTTACAAACATAAGTAAATATGTTAAAAATAGAATACATTAATAAAATAAAAAAGAAAGGAATGTTACTATGGATTATTTACAGTTAGGTATTGCCGCTCCTGTATTGGCAATCTGTGCTCTGATCTTTGCTTTTGTTCTGATTCAGAGAGTCGGAAAGCAGGATGCCGGTACGGACAGGATGAAGGAAATCGCCGATTACATTCATGAAGGTGCTCAGGCATTCCTCATCGCGGAATACAAGATTCTGGTTGTGTTCGTTGTGATTCTCTTCCTCCTGATCGGATTCGGGATCGGGAACTGGGTGACTGCTGTCTGCTTCCTTGTGGGTGCGGTCTTCTCCACCGTCGCCGGATATATCGGCATGAACATCGCCACCAAGGCCAATGTCAGAACTGCCGCCGCAGCCAAGGATGCCGGCATGAACAAAGCCCTGTCCGTAGCCTTCTCCGGCGGTGCGGTAATGGGTATGTGTGTGGTAGGCTTCGGTCTTCTGGGAGCCAGTGTGATCTATCTTATCACCGGTAATCCCGATGTGCTGTCCGGCTTCTCCCTGGGTGCTTCTTCCATCGCTTTATTCGCCCGTGTGGGCGGCGGTATCTATACAAAGGCCGCGGACGTAGGCGCTGACCTTGTAGGTAAGGTTGAGGCAGGTATTCCGGAGGATGACCCCCGAAATCCCGCGACCATCGCCGATAACGTAGGTGACAACGTAGGTGATGTGGCCGGTATGGGTGCCGACCTGTTTGAATCCTATGTCGGTTCTCTGGTATCCGCCATCACTTTAGGTGTAATTTCTTTTGAGATCAAAGGGGCTATCTTCCCGCTGATCATCGCTGCCATCGGTATCGGTGCCTCCATCATCGGTTCTTTCTTTGTCCGTGGTGACGAAAACTCCAGCCCCCACAAGGCATTGAAATACGGAAGCTACTCTTCCAGTATTCTGGTGGTGATCGGGGTTCTGATCTTAAGTAAGGTTTTCTTTAACAGTTATAATTACGCCATCGCCATAATCTTCGGTCTGGTGGTCGGACTGATCATCGGTATCATTACAGAAATCTATACTTCCGGCGATTACCGTTTCGTACAAAAGATCGCCCAGCAGTCCGAGACAGGTCCTGCAACAACCGTAATCAGTGGTATCGCAGTCGGTATGCAGTCCACCGCTATCCCGATCGTCCTTATTGCCATCGGTATCATCGGTGCCTTTAAATTTGCAGGTCTTTACGGTATCGCCCTTGCTGCTGTAGGTATGCTTTCCACCACAGGAATCACCGTGGCGGTGGACGCTTACGGCCCCATCGCCGACAATGCCGGCGGTATCGCCGAGATGTCAGGTCTCCCGAAAGATGTACGTAAAATCACTGATAAACTTGACGCTGTGGGAAATACGACAGCTGCCATGGGTAAAGGTTTTGCCATCGGTTCTGCCGCTCTCACCGCCCTTGCCCTTTTCGTATCCTATGCCCAGGCCGTCAATCTCTTTGAGAGCGGAATCGACCTTCTGGACTACAAGGTTATCGTAGGCCTCTTCCTGGGCGGCATGTTGCCCTTCCTCTTCTCCGCCTTCACCATGGATTCCGTATCCAA
>CACZOS010000243.1 GCA_902782815.1 uncultured Lachnospiraceae bacterium
CTGGGGTTACGATGTGAATCACGACTGGCCATGGTGGCAGAAACAGCTTCCCTACTTCATGGATCATGTGCTGGGCCCCGCATATGACGGATAAACGTAACAAAACCCTGAAATGATTCTTATCATTTCAGGGTTTTCCATATCTTGAACAGATTAATCTGTGGGGAACCGTTCTGTTACTTCATAGGTAACCTCCAGGCTCTTCTTTAACTCTGTCACGGGATCCTGGACGGTATATTTCACTTTGTAGGATCCGACTTTGCCGGTATTGACATTTCCTTTGACCTCTACTCTGTCTAAAAGGATTTCCCGGTCACAGGTCTTCGAAGATACTTCGACACAGGACATGGGATCAAACTGACTCCCTTTTTCGATCCTTGTGGATTCCTTATCCAGGAGTTTTAAGCCCGGACGGTAAGGATTTCTCTTGTCGGGATCTGTGGGATCCCATCCGGCCTTTTTCTCAGTAGAAATCTTGATGGGATCAAATTCCGGTTTTACGAGTTCCTTCTTGTCTCCGATCACTACCTTTGTACCGGAATCACAGTGATCATAGATCCATTTGGCATCTATTACCGCAAGACGGACACAACCCATGGAGGCCTGAGTTCCGAGTTTGTTGAACTCTTCTGTCTCCACCGCATTATTATTCCGGGAAAAATAAGGAATGGAGTGAAACAGGTAGGAACCGTTAATCCTGGTACAGTACTGGCCGTACACATCACCGAAAAGAGCATGCCAGCGGTATTTTTCCTCGGTGTGGTAGGTCCCTGTGATGGTGCCGTTATCCTTGCCGGTGGAACAGTACATTGCTCTCACCACTTTCTTGTCATGATCGTCCACGACATTAACAATGTTGGTCTGACGGTTTACGTAAATGGTATAGCTTCTGCTGTCAGCCTTTACGATCTGTTTTGCATAAAGACCGGAACCTAAAGCAGCGAATAAAACAAAAACAAACAGCCATGTTCTCCTTTGCAGCAATTTCATATTTCACCTCTCCCTTCTCTTTCTTTTCTATCTTTACTTTTCTCTTGCTTTCATCTGCATAATACCATCTGCTTCGTCATAAAACCGTCACACTGAAAAGGCCTCCGGTCTGATCTAAACCGGAAGCCCGTAAAAATAATATTTTAATATTTTCTGCGCCTGGTCCTTTTTTTCAGGTTTTTCCTGGCTGCCGCCTGCTTTGCCAGCAGTTCCACCCTCCTCTCAGGATCTGTCTCGTGATCCAGGGCTTTTTCAATCTCTCCTCTTCTGTATTCTGTCAGTTCCCGGCGGATCGTGGAGTAATCTCTCTCCATCAGCAGGCCGCACATTTCATTTCTCAGTGAGCTTTCCCCGATCTTCCCGGACTTCATCCACTCAATGATCTTATCTGTCACAAAAGATTTTCTCTTTTCCTTGTACTTAGGCATGCCATATAAGGTCTGTAAAGCGGCCAGCTCCGGTCTCCAAAGGATCTCCAGTTTCCTGCTCCAGGTCACTTTGGGATTGGGTCTTGGATGGCGCAGGATATAGAAATCCGGAAAGCCATCCACCGGTTCCACTGTGATCACACCCCAGTATTCCGGCACATGATCACAGATATGCATGGCATGACTGGTACCCACTACGATATAGTTAAAATCATAATATTTATCATAGTCCTTAACCTGGCCGGATAATCTGGCGTAGGAATCCGCATCACTTTTAATCTCTATCCCGTACAGGTATTCACTTGTGACCATGATGACGTCCGCTCTGGACCGTCCCATGGTCTTCTCCTCCAGGATCCGTACGATTCCGTAAGTCTCTTCCAGAAATTCAAAAAGCGGTTCCCGGATATCTTTATCTTTTAACACCACTGTTTATCACCATCGTTTTATCCCTCAACACTTTAAGGGAATACTCTTCCTCATGCTTTAATGTAGGATATGGCACAGGCATTCCGCCCCACATGTGCTCCGACCACCGCTCCTACAGGGACAATCTGCCGGTCTTCGATCACAAAACCCGCCTTCCTGATCCGTTCTGCCAGTTTAATGGCATTGTCCCTGTCGTATGAATACATCACATAGATGGGATGTCGGGGATCCGGCGGTTCAGCTTTCAGCCTGTCTGTCACATAGCGCATAGCCCTGGCCATACCGAAGGGTTTGGCAATTACAATTGCTTTTCCGCCTGACAGATCATATGAACAGTGCATGATCGGTTTGATACGTCCCAGGTTGGCAATATAATAGCTTCTGTTAGACATCCTTCCGTTCTTATAGAGATACTCCAGGGTATCCATGACAGTATATATGACCGTCTTCTTTGTAAGCCTCTCCATTTCCTCCGCGATGGTTTTTCCGTCGGCTCCGGCCTCTCTCATCCTCACGGCTTCTTCCACCAGGAGTCTCTGCCCGCCCGTACAGGTAAGGGAATCAATAATATATATCTTATCGTAGTCAAAGGTATCCTTTATGGCGACCGCGGTCTGATAATCGCCGGAGATTCCGGAAGATAAGGGTATATAGACAATCTCATCGCCATTGATCCTGGCCTTTTCAAACAAGTCCTCAAACATAGCCGGGGAAGGCTGGGATGTCTTAGGAAAGCTGGGGGCAGTTTCGATCTTCTCAAAAAATTCCTCTTTTGTGATGGAGATGTTCTCCAGGAATACCTGATCACCGAAACTGACTGACATGGGCAGACAGGTGATATTCATTTCCTTAAGTTCCTGCAATTCAAAATCCGCTGCTGAATCAGTAGCAATGATAACCATGAAGTTTTCCTCCTTCCCTTCTGATTGTAAAAATCTGTTCTTCTTATCTATTTATTATCATCAAACAAAGGAAAATGCAACGATAACTGTGTGACGCTTGTGTGACAGTAAAAACCCTATAATAATCACAGATTCAGAAAATAAAACAATACGGGGATAAAAACAGAAAGAAATAAGGGGGTATTCAGAAGATGCAGAAAAACAACAGGACTTTAAGAGAGATGATCCAGGTACTCAATATGGTGGTCAGCACTTTTATCAATATTTACGGCAATGCGCCAAGTGCCGATGACCTGTACAGACAATTGGGATTCGAGTATGCTCCCCTCATCGAGCACTATTCATGCAGCCAGGCAGCTTAAGGAGATGGAAAAAGATAAGGATGCTCTACTGTATTATACAGAGGAGCATCCTTTTTTATATTACATATAGGTTACTGTCTCCTCCAGTGGTTTACGGCTGAAATGATTGGGAAGGGGACCTGCTCCTTCTGCTGCATAGCCCAGATCCATAACCATCAGGATCTCCTCATTCTCCGGCAAACCGAGATCTGCAGCCAGCTTTTCCGGATCCAGGAAATTGAGCCAGCAGCTGTCAACCCCTTCATCCGCTGCTGCCAGGATCATATGTGTTGCAACGATCGTGGCGTCTTCTATACCGGAATCACGCTTTTCACCGGGATAAGTAAATACATTTTCTTTGTCAAAAGCAACCACAAGAACCGTAGGCGCTCCGTAACGGCAAGGGGTGGTGGCATCGATCTTTGCCAGACCTTCGGCAGACCGGATCACATAAATATGCTGCTCCTGAAGGTTTTTGGCGGTAGGCGCCAGCCTGCCGGCTTCCAGGATAGCATTGAGTTTCTCCTCTTCCACCTGGCGGTCAGAGTACTTTTTGCAGGAATATCTCTTTTTGATAACCTCTTTAAATTCCATGTTTATTACTCCTTTCTTTTCCTTCAGTTCCGATTTATTTAGATACTGTAATTCTAACACAGTTTTTTTGCTTTTTGTTGCCAGATCAGGGAGAAAAAGATATCATTCTTATAGGACACTCAGCCGGTTGCCTTATGGAATGCGGGAAAGATATTCTGAAGGAAGGGGATGAAATAAGTGAAATTAACCGATCATGGGCAGTTTTCCATAGAACATGAGATAGTTCCCTGGATTCAGGCCTGTTTTTTGTTTGCCCGGACATTTTATATGAGAGTTCCTCTGGAGATATTCAAGAAACTTCTTGAACAAAAAGAGGGTTTTCATCTCACCGAAGAAGAACTGTGCCGTATCTCTGCAAATATCCCGTCTGAATTGAGAATATGCGAGATATCAGATGAATACGTCACTGCACCGGACATCTTCGAAGACCCGGATTTCTTCAGAGAAATCCTGTATCTCCAGGGAGACAGGGATTATTATATCCCTTCTTATTCCGAGATCATGGAGTTGTGGGAAGAAGGCTGTCTGATCCGAAAAAAGCCTTATCAGAAAATGGAAGAATTCCTTGTCGAAAAGATATCTATGGAGGAAAAAAAAGCCCAAAGTCTGTTAATGGACCTGTGGCAGATGATTGTTCTGGAGAATGATCTCAACGGTATCCTGCAATGGTTTCTGGAACAGGTCGCTTTGAATGATAAAAGCAGGCTGCAGGAGGTTATCGATCTCTATATGTCCATGTATGAATCCACAAATATGGCTTGTTTTCGTGGTTATGCACCGATCGATCTGCCCGCGCAGGCCATGAAGCCGGAGGGGATTCCCATCACGGTTCCCGGAAGCGGCCGTGTATTAAAAGTACTTAATCAAACTACACCCGGGATCCGGAAAATGAATTTTGAGCTTGACCTGGACGGGGATCCGGATGAACTGCCGATAGGATGACCGGATCAACTCATCCATTCCTTAATGGTCCTGATCTCTTTTATGTATCCTTCATCATCATTCGGTGTTTCCAGGATAAAAGGCAGCCCCGATAGAACCGGGTGCATGGCAATCCGCTTCATTGCCTCCATACCCAGGAATCCCTGACCGAGTTTTTCATGACGGTCCTTGTGAGATCCCAGATCGTTCTTACTGTCATTGAAATGGACTGCCTTGAGTCTGGAAAGGCCGATAACATCATCAAAGTGC
>CACZOS010000244.1 GCA_902782815.1 uncultured Lachnospiraceae bacterium
AAACAAAAACCGCTTCCTGGCGCCACAGGATCTTCCTCCCGCCCCGCCCCTGTCAGGGAAGAGGCCAGGATTCCCATGTCCGAACACCCGGAAAGGGCTGAACAGGGCTTTCGGATCTATCCTAAAAATACCCTGATCAAAGGGCCCCTGAAGACCGGAAAATTCCATGAAGCGATCATCGCCGCCGTGGGGATCATTCAGGGAAAAGACCGGACGACCATGGGTATCGAGCCTGTGCCGGATATTATCGAGGCCTTCAAAGATTATGTGGACAGTGGGAAAATCCTTCATGTTTCTTACCCGGATATCTGCGGGGACGGTTTCGAGGGCTGGATCGAAGGCAGATCCGGTGACCGGATACGGGACGGTATCTTTAAAGAGTTTGCCAATTCCTGCAGCGCAGGCCGGTATGTAGTTTTGATGGAGGAAGTGGACCTGAACTGGATGCATCGTTTCGGGGAGACCTCTGTTCTGCTACGGGAAAACCGCCGTCAGGGAACCAGCAGCGAAAGCTGTATCACTCTGAGATATTCCAAGGATCCTTTCCGTCTCCCTTCCAACCTTTACATCGTTGCAACCTGTGATACCCTTGTGGGTGAGGATACCATCCTCGGTGCCATAAGCCAGGATTTCTTTTTGAAGACGGTGGCTCCGGACAGCTCGGTTCTGCGGGGCATGCGTGTCCAGGGTATATCTCTGGAACGCCTTATGTCCACCATCAACCTCCGTCTCTCCTATTTCCTCGGGCCAAATTATCAGCTGGGAGAAGGTTTCTTCCTGGCTACTCCCGATCCGGATCCCTTCACCTCTCTGTCCAGGGTCTTCCGTGAGCAGATCATCCCGCTCATGGAAAAATGGCTGGACGAGGACAGGGAAAAGATCCGGTATATCCTGGGAGATAACGGCAAATCCCGTGAAGATACCATCTTCTTCCAGGAGATTCCCTTCAGGGAAAACCTCTTTAAAGGCAGCCTCCCGGATTCCTTTGATACCGGCAGGAGTATCTACCAGATCAACGAAAAAGCTTTCAGTAATCCCAGAAGCTATATTACGGTTTACGAGTAATGCAAATCTCTGTATGGCTCTGAGTAGTTACCAAAGTATTATAAATTTTAAATCTTTGTTAATAATTTATGTATAAAGTCATAATTCGCTCACATTATAAAGATATAATGGTCACAGATTATGGTATACAGAGTTTTTACGGAGGTTTAAAAATGAAAAGAACAATGAAAAAATTATTGGCCGGTGTTCTCCTTGCTGTATTTTTCTTCAATATCTTCGGCTTATATGGAGCTTCACCGCTTAACCGGGTATCCGCATCAAGCGTCATCACCGGAAAGGTAACATCCAGCAAGTTAAATATCCGGGCAGAAAAGAGTACATCCGCAAAGAAGCTGGTTACCATCAAAAAAGGAAAGAAAGTCAATATCCTTGAATCCGGCAGCAACTGGGTTAAGGTTTCCGTGGCCGGCGTTATCGGATACACAAAGGGCAAATATATCAAAACATCCTACGGCACTGCTTCCAATCCTTATGCAAATGCCATCAGCGGAAAGATTTCTTCAAGCAGCCTGGATGTTTATTCCAGTAAGAGTGACAGCACCGAGGCACCCATTACCACCCTTGGGAAGGGAACCAAGGTTCAGGTACTGACCACAAACTCCAAATGGGTAAAAGTAAAGGTCGGTGACGTGATCGGTTATGTAATGGGCAAATACGTCCAGACTTCCAACGGAACGGCTTCCTCCAACAGCTCCAAAGGAGAATCTGTTGTAGCCTACGCAAGACGTTTCCTGGGCAACCCCTATGTTTACGGCGGTTCAAGCCTCACCCGTGGAACAGACTGTTCCGGTTTTGTCATGGCCATTTACCGGCATTTTGGCAAAAAACTTCCCCACTCTTCTTCTGCGCTGCGTCATGTGGGCAGAGCGGTCCGCGGCGGAATCAAAAATGCCAGACCCGGTGATATCATCTGCTACAGCGGTCATGTAGCAATCTACATGGGAGGAAACCGTGTCATCCACGCCAGCAAT
>CACZOS010000245.1 GCA_902782815.1 uncultured Lachnospiraceae bacterium
ATTCGAACCAGCGACACTACGGGTATGAACCGTATGCTCTAGCCAACTGAGCTATCCCGCCGCACTCACGAGCTTTAATATACCACTTGTTCAATCCTTTGTCAAGAAAGATTGATCAAAACAAATCTTTTGAAAAAGCCCCGTATTTCCCCTTTATTCAGTACTTTCCCGTGACTGTTTAAGCACGTACTCTCCCTTTTTGACCATTCCCAGACGTTCTCTTGCCATCTTCTCGATGTACTCATCGGAATTTACGTTATCCATCTCCTCCTCTAGCTGACTGTTGGTTTCTTTCAGCTGGCGGATCTCGGTGGAGAGTTCATCAATGGTCTGCCGGTAGGAGGAAACTTTCTGTTCCATCTTCAGGAATCCGATGCCCATTCCCAGGAAGATGATGATGGTACACAGCCATATGATCCCGGATCTCATGGTAAAGAATCTTCTCCTGAAAAGCTGGTTGAACTGCCTGCTGTTTTTTTTCTTTCCCTTACCCCGTTTTTCCCTGCTCATCTGTCTGTTTCCATCTCCTCTGAAGCGGCCTGAAATGATCCTCATCCGACCGTTTTTTTCCTCTTATCTGCTTATTCTAATCTTTCTTTCCCATTTTTTCAATCAGTTTTATTTATAATCCGGGAATAAGTGGATTTTTACCGCTAAAAGATGGTAAAAAAGGGTGAAAATACCTTGACAAAAACCATAGAAACCTTTATAAATATTAAAGACAGAAAAACAGGTATAGGTATGCATTGTCGTACATTTTTTGGGAGGATTGTCATGAATAAAACAGAATTGGTTGCAGCAATTGCAGAGAAGACAGCTTTAACGAAAAAAGATGCTGATGCAGCATTAAAGGCATTCATCGACGTAGTCGGTGATGAGCTTAGCAAAGGTGAGAAAATTCAGCTTGCCGGTTTTGGAACATTTGAAGTGAGCGAGAGAGCAGAGCGTGAGGGAATCAACCCCAGAACAAAAGAGACCATCACCATCCCGGCTTCCAAAGCGCCCAAGTTCAAAGCCATGAAAGCTTTAAAGGAGAAAGTGAACAACTGATCCGACAATCAGCTGTGACACATAGAAAGTATTCAGGAGTCGCCCTTTGCCCCGCAAAGGGGCGGCTCTTTTTTACTGCCTGTGCACGAGGCGGTATTCCGGTTTATACAGGAAACCCATATTGACAAAAAGGAGGGGCAAGCATGCGCTTAGACAAATATCTGAAAGTATCCCGGCTGATCAAGCGACGCACCGTAGCCAACGAAGCCTGTGATGCAGGAAGGGTAACGATAAACGGAAAAGTTGCCAAAGCCAGCCAGACTGTAAAGGAAGGAGATATCCTTGAGATCGCCTTCGGAACGAGATCCGTGAAGGTCCGGGTCCTGGATGTGAAGGATACAGCCAAAAAGGATGAGGCAAAGGAGCTTTTCGAATATCTGTAAACTGCTGACAAGAAATACTGCATCCGAAAAAAGAGGCTGTCCGCCTCCGCCGGACCGGTTTGACGCCGGCCGGCAGGGAGGGACAGCCTTTTCTGTTCTTACTATAATGCTCTCTTCCGTGAGAGAATCCGCAAAGATCAGTCTGCTTTGCCGATGGATCCGAAAATCTCCATCTTCTCTTTAACTTTTGCCTTGATTGCCTCAAAGCCGGGAGCCAGAAGTTTACGCGGGTCATATCCCTTGCCCTTAAGGTCCTTGTCGGCTTCGATGTAGGCACGTGTAGCCTCAGCGAAGACAAGCTGGCACTCTGTGTTTACGTTGATCTTGGAAACGCCCAGGGAGATGGCTTTCTTAATCTGGTCATCCGGGATGCCTGTTCCGCCGTGCAGAACCAGAGGCATATCCCCTGTGAGTTCCTGGATGCTGTCCAGAACGTCAAATCTCAGTCCCTGCCAGTTCTCCGGATATTTTCCGTGAATGTTTCCGATACCGCAGGCAAGCATGGTAATGCCCAGGTCAGCAATGGCCTTGCATTCCTTGGGATCAGCACATTCGCCCTGACCGATGACACCGTCTTCCTCTCCGCCGATGGATCCTACTTCGGCCTCAAGGGAAAGACCGAGAACATCACAGGTGTTTACCAGGATCTTTGTCTTCTCTACATTCTCATCGAAGGGAAGGGAAGATCCGTCAAACATAACACTGGAGAATCCGGCGTTGATGCAGGCCTTTGCGCCTTCGAAGGAACCGTGGTCCAGATGAAGAGCTACGGGAACCGTGATCTTCAGTTCCTCAAGCATACCGTTGACCATGCCCACGATAGTCTTATATCCTGCCATATATTTGCCTGCCCCTTCGGATACCGCAAGGATAACCGGGGATCTGCATTCCTCAGCAGTGAGAAGGATTGCCTTTGTCCACTCAAGGTTATTGATGTTGAACGCGCCGATTGCGTAGTGTCCTGCCTTTGCTTTCTGAAGCATTTCTTTTGCTGATACTAATGCCATTCTGATTACCTCCTTAAAAACATTCAGCGTGATCTGCTGTACCCATTATAACCCTTTTGCCGGGAAAAGAAAAGAAGAGTATTTCATTTTAAAAAAATATTTGGAACTATCGGGAAAAATCTCCCACGAGATCTATCCCCCACCGCAGCAGAAGGATATTTCTGATCACGGAATAAAGGACGAATCCCGTTCCAAGCACAAAAAGGCTCCACATACGGGTCTTTCTCCGAAGCTTTGGGGCAAGCCTCCCCGTGCAGATAAAGATCAGCAGCCAGAGGATGGTAAGCAGGGGCAGGGGATTCATCCTGAAAGAGGTCAGAAGCCGCAGGCGGATCAATGCGAAAACTGCCCGGGTGCCGCCGCATCCCGGACAGTAAACATGAAATATCTCCCTGAACGGACAATGGGTCAGAAGATATCTGAAGATTTTACTTAAATTCCAGTCCATACTTATCGATCAGTTCCCGGCGAAGTGCCATGTATTTGTCATTCTGCCGGGCATTCGTCAGCTGCTGTCTGATCTGGGGAAGAACCTCCTCAAAGGAAAGGGTCTGACCCTGATCGAGTGCGTCAATATAGATCAGATGGTAGCCAAAGCTGGTCTTCACCGGTCCGATCAGCCGGCCGGCTTCCCCTTCAAAGACAGCCCGGTCAAACTCCGGAACCATCTGCCCTCTGCCGAATGTACCCAGGTTTCCTCCCCTTTCTTTGGACGGACAATTGGAATACTTTCCGGCAGCTTCCTCAAAAGTGATTCCCCCGGAAGCGATCTCCTCTTTTATCTTCAGGATCTCTTCTTCCGTATCCATAAGGATATGTTTCGCAGTGGCTGTGGGACCCTTGGCGAACTGCCCCTTATTTTCTTCATAGTGGGCCCGGCACTCTTCCTCGGTGACCGTGATATCCTTGACCTCCTGGGTGAGAGCATACTGACTTAAAAGCTCGGTTCTGGCATTATCCATGATTCCGATGAACTCCTCGGTCTTGTCATAGCCTTTCTCTTCCCCCAGCTTTTCAAACAGAAAGTAGTTGGTGTACTGGGTAAGTGCCTGTCTTCTTCCTTCCGGGGTCTTCAGGTATTCTTCCTGCCCTGCGATCCTTGACATAAAATCGGCAAATTCCCGCTCTGTAACTTTCCTTCCCGCCGCAACCGCAACAATCTTTTCCTCCATGACGCTCTCCTCCCTTAATATGCTTTTCCGAAATAGACCTCGTATTTGGCCGGTTTACCGCAATGGACACAGGTTTCGGCATGTCTTGCCTGCACGAAGGGTATACATCTGGTAGTGGCGCCGTTTTTCTCCTTGATGGCTTCCTCACACCCTGTCTCCCCGCACCACATCGCACGGATAAATCCCTGTTTTTCCTCCAGGATCTGATTGAATTCATCCCAGTTCCGGGCGATATGGGTATTGGACTCCAGATGCGCTTTTGCCCGGTCATACATATCTTTCTGCATCTTTTCATGAACCCCGGCCAAAGTCTTTTCCAGATCCTCCATGGAAGCGACGATCTTTTCCCGGGTATCGCGGCGGACGATGACTGCCTGTCCTTTCTCGATATCCTTGGGGCCGATCTCGATCCGGGTAGGGATGCCCTGGATCTCCTGCTCACTGAATTTCCATCCCGGAGATTTGTCCGAATCATCCAGTTTTACCGAGAATCCGGCAGCTTTAAGTTTCTGTCTTATCTCTTCTGCCTTCTCCAGAACTCCCTCCTTCTTCTGCTGGATGGGAATGATCATAGTCTGAACCGGTGCGATCCTGGGGGGAAGAACAATTCCGCTGTCGTCACCGTGGACCATGATGATGGCTCCGATGATCCTGGTGGAAAGCCCCCATGAGGTCTCGTGGACCGGAACCAGTTTATTCTCTTTATTGGCATAGGTGATGCCGAACGCCTCCGCGAAGCCCGAACCGAAATTATGGCTGGTTCCGGACTGCAATGCCTTACAGTCATGCATCAGGGACTCGATGGTGTAGGTGGCGAGGGCGCCTGCAAATTTTTCCTTATCTGTCTTTCTTCCCTTCACCAGGGGAATGGCGAGACACTCCTCCACGAAATCCGCATAGACATTCAGCATCTGGATGGTCCTCTCCTCCGCCTCTTCAGCGGTGGCGTGGAAGGTATGTCCTTCCTGCCATAAAAACTCTGCCGTGCGGAGGAAGGGGCGGGTGGATTTCTCCCAGCGGAGCACGGAGCACCACTGATTATAAACTACCGGAAGGTCACGATGGGAATGAATGATGTCTTTCACATGATCACAGAACAGGGTTTCCGAAGTGGGACGGACGCAGAGTCTCTCATCCAGCTTCTCCTGTCCCCCGATGGTGACCCAGGCCACCTCCGGGGCAAACCCTTCCACGTGATCCTTCTCTTTCTGAAGAAGGCTCTCCGGGATCAGCATGGGGAGGTAGACATTCTCCACACCGGTCTCCTTGAACCTGCGGTCGAGTTCTTTCTGAATGTTCTCCCAGATGGCATATCCCCTGGGACGGTAGATCATACATCCCCGGATATTCGAATAGGATACCAGCTCTGCCTTAACGCACACATCGGTATACCAACGGGCAAAATCTTCGGACATCGGGGTAATCGCTTCAACCAGCTTCTTTTCTTTCGCCATAATCATCTATCCTTTCTCCCTCTCCCCAAGCTTTTCAAACCCTGCTCAAAGAGAGACTAAATTTGCTTAATATGCTTCCACATCCATAAGGTCGAAGGCTTCACCACGGGGATCCGCCTTGAAACAGACCGGTTTCTTTGTTCCGGGATGGACAAAGGCTATCCTGGTGGAATAAAGCCCCAGTTCACTGTATCCCTTTTTCTTTCCTCCAAAGAGAGGATTGTATTTTGTGTCTCCGTAGAGGCCGATCCCCCTGGAGGCAAACTGTACACGGATCTGGTGGTGCCTGCCGGTCTCCAGCATGATGAGGACCCAGGACAGAACGCCTTTCCC
>CACZOS010000246.1 GCA_902782815.1 uncultured Lachnospiraceae bacterium
GAAAAAGGCCTTGCCACCGCACAGAAAAAAGCCGGCAGGATCGCTGCAGAAGGTCTCGTTAAAGTTATCGTAACAGAAGACGGACATGACGCGGTAGCTGTTGAAGTAAACGCGGAGACAGACTTCGTTGCCAAGAATGAAAAGTTCCAGACCTATGTTGCCCAGGTGGCAGAGCAGGCGCTTGATACAAAGGCTGCAGATATCGATGCATTCCTGGAAGAAACATGGAAGTTTGATGACACAAAGACAGTCAAGGAAGCTCTGGCAGGACAGATCGCCGTAATCGGAGAGAATATGAACATCCGCAGATTCAGCCAGGTTCATGAAGAAGACGGTTTCATCGCATCCTATACCCATATGGGAGGAAAAATCGGCGTTCTTGTTGACGTGGTTACCGATGTCATCAATGACGAGATCAAGGAAGCTGCCAAGAATATCTGCATGCAGGTTGCAGCTCTTAATCCCAAATATACAGACCGTTCCGAGATCAGCGCGGACCTCATCGCCCATGAAGAGGAAATCCTTCTTGCTCAGATCAAGAATGATCCCAAGGAATCCCAGAAACCCGAGAAGGTTATCCAGGGTATTGTCAAAGGACGTATCAACAAGGAACTGAAGGAAATCTGCCTTATGGATCAGGTTTACGTCAAAGCTGAAGACGGCAAGCAGCCCGTATCCAAATACCTTGCCGAAGTTGCCAAAGCAAACGGTGCCAAACTCTCTGTCAAAGGTTTTGTCCGTATGGAGACAGGTGAAGGAATCGAGAAGAAACAGGAAGATTTTGCAGCGGAAGTTGCTGCTCAGATGAACAAATAATCCTTTCAGGATTTTTGAAGAAAACTGCCGGAAACGGCAGTTTTCTTTTACCTTGATATTATCAGAATATTCCGAATATTTAAAAATATAAAAAATAATTTCAGAAAAGTATTGATTTATTAAAGAAAGTGTAGTATTATTACATCAGAAGTAAAGAACATATCATTTTGACCTCGCAAGAGTTAACATAGATGGTAGGTTTATAGGATTGGATTTTCAGAAAGGTACAGGTGCACATGATGAAACTGCTGTTCATTTCATGAGAGCGCTGTTTGATCGGGATTGTTCAGACAGCGCTTTTTCTTTGTCTTGAATCGTTCCTCATTCCTATTGTAAAATAGGGAAGAGGTCTTTTTTTTGTCAGAGACTGTTTGTTCTTGTACTTCATCATCCCGGGGGATCAGATTTATGGAAAAAATCAGTGCGGTCATTTTAAGCGGGGGGAAAAGCACCCGTATGGGTATGCCCAAGTCGTATCTTAAGATCGGTGAGAGATATTTTGCGGACCATCTGGCCATGCAGCTCTCCCAGGCTGATGAGATCCTGTTCTCCGTAGCCAGAAAAGAGGATTATCCGGATATTTCCCTCCGGCATATCGAGGATTTCTTTCCCGGCTCCGGGCCTATGGCAGGTATTCACAGCAGTCTTGCAGCTGCCCGTAATCCGCTGGTCTTCGTGACCGCCTGCGATACCCCTTTCATCAGCTGGGAGATAGTGAGGATACTCTTATCCCATTATCATGAGGGGGCAGATTTGGTGCTGCCTGTGGATCAGGGGGGCCGGTACCAGATGACCTGTGCTCTCTATCATCGCAGGCTGATCCCTCTTCTGGAAGATATGCTGAAGAGGGGAGACCGGCGTCTTAGCCATATCCTGGAATCATGTTCTCATGTGGATGTACCGGTGACAAGCTTTGGCCGGTATGAAAAAGCTTTTGCAAACATAAACAGTCAAGAGGAATACAGGAGGTTTCTTGATGATTCCGATCATTTCATTTATTGCCTATTCGGGGACGGGAAAAACCACATACATGGAAAAAATAGTTCCGGAGCTGAAGAGGAGGGGGATCCGGGTAGCTGTGGTCAAACATGATGCCCATGACTTTGAGATTGATAAAGAAGGAAAGGATTCTTTCCGGATAACCAGATCAGGTACGGATATCACCGGTCTGGTTTCCAAAGACAGGGCTGTCATCATGGAGAACCGGCCAAGAAGGCTGGAACAGATATTCGGCATGATCTCAGATGTGGATATCATCCTCACGGAAGGGTATAAGACGGGAATATGGCCCAAGATCATGCTCCACCGTTCAGCCACCGGCCATGATTATCCTCTCGAACCATACAAATGCCTTGCCGTGATCAGTGATGTACCTGTTCCCGACGCCCCCAGGCAGTTTTCTTTTGAGGATATAGCGGGCATGGCGGATTTCCTGATTAGCAGGATCAGGCATGGACATTCCGGTAAAAATCCTCTCCACAGAGTTCCGTTCCTGGCCGGGGTCAGTGACAGGACCATTCAGGGATTGTGGAAGGACGGCAGGTTGGAAGAGGTTCCCCGAAACATGCCTGTAATTGAGATGAAACAGCCTCCCCAGTATATCTATATCCAGATATCCGGGACATCCTCCGTCTATAATCTGGATCTTGATGGAAACCGCAAGGTGATCTTCATCTTTGGACCGGGGGTTATTTTAAATGAGTCTGTCATAGAAAAGCATTCGCCCTCTCTCTTTTGTAGCACCATGGAAAAAAGTAAGATCCTTGCTATCCCTCTGTCACGTTTCAACCACTGGATGAAGGAAGATTACCGCCTGGTCCGGGCAGTGCTTGATATGCAGGAGTGGAAGATGAGGAGGATGGCCCGCCAGCTGAAAAATACAGTTAGCCGCCTGTCCATAGAGAGGAAACTGGCAGCAAAACTTTGGAAACTGGGACACGATTACGGAGAGAAAAAAGGGGAAGAAACTGAAGTCCCCCTGGTCATCTCGGTAACTTTTCTGGCGGATATGCTGGGCGTACCCCGTGAAACAGCTTCCAGGGCATGCAAAACACTGGGAAGCTACGGCCTGATCCGGATGGATAAGAAGAGGATTACCATTTCGGGAATGGACCGCCTATATCATTTCTACCGATACGGTAGAGGAGATGAGGACCCTGCCGAAAACTGAATCATTGGTTATTATCACCTAATTTATTGCTTATATTCCGTGATTTTTGTCTGTTCTGTGATGATTGTCACGGATTTTTTTTTCTATCTTCGGTATAATTGTATATGAATTATTCTGCTTATCTTCTTGGGATGAGTAGGAATTGAAACTGCATGATACCTGATCATTTGTTGAAAGAAAGGGATTGTCTTATGAAAAAAGTACAGTCAGTCTGTAACTATTGTGCCATTGACTGTAATCTTGACTTTTATGTGGATGAGGAGGCTAACCGCATTATAAGTGTAAAGCCCACACCGGGTTATCCTGTCAATGACGGGTTCTGCTGTATCAAGGGTATATCACTGGATAAACAGCAGACGGTGGTGGATAAGCCGCATACTCCCAGGGTCAAGAGGGAGGACGGCACATATGAATATCCCGGATGGGACTACACCTTCGAATACATTGCAAGAAGGTTCAAAGAAATCCAGGAGAAATATGGCTATGAAGCCATTGCCGGTATCTCCACCGGCCAGCTGACCCTTGAGGAATTTGCCATCAACGGGCATATCCTCCGTGACCATATGCACACAAATGTGGATGGAAATACCCGTCTGTGCATGGCTTCTGCCGTGGTGGCCCACAAACAGAGTTACGGTTTTGATGCTCCCGGCTACACTCTAAAGGATCTGGAATTATCCGATACGATTATCCTGGTGGGTGCCAATCCTGTGGTTGCCCATCCCATTATCTGGGACAGGATCAGAAAGAACCCGGATAAAAAAGTGATCGTTATCGATCCCAGAAGGAGTGAAACGGCCAGAAATGCCGATTATTTCTATCCCATTAAGACCAAGACGGACTCCACCCTTTTCTATGGTCTGGCCAACTACTTTATCGAGAATGATCTGATCGATCATGAATTTGTAAAGGCTCATACCAACCGATTTGAAGAATATAAGGAATTCGTCAGGGACTTCCCCCTGGAAAAGGTCTCCGAAGTGACTCATCTGTCCGTTGACCGGCTTATGGAACTGATCGGTCTGATCAGGGAGGGTGAGAGGGTATCCATCTGGTGGACCATGGGGATCAACCAGTCCCACAATGCTGTCCGTGCGGCTCAGTCCATCATCAACCTTCAGCTTCTTCTGGGCAATTACGGAAAACCCGGTACGGGGGCCAATTCCATCACCGGACAGTGTAATGCCATGGGTTCCCGTCTCTTTTCCAACCAGGCCTCCCTGTTCGGACATGAGTTCGGAGATCCGGAAGCAAGAAAGAAGATCGCCGGGATATTCGGCTGTGATGAGGAGATTCTGGCCAAAGGACCCACCATGCCATACGATAAGATCATTGAGAATATCAATAACGGCAACATAAAAGCACTTTGGATCATGTGCACCAACCCCAGACACTCCTGGACCAACAACGAAGAGTTTGCCAAAGCCATGGAGAAGCTGGAATTCTATATTGTCCAGGATATCTATGATGATATTGAGAGCGCTGAAGGCTGCGACGTATTTCTTCCCGCTGTTCCCGCCATTAAGAAAGAGGGAACCTACATCAATCTGGAGAGAAGGCTGAGCAGATGTGTTCCGGTGATCAGGCCTGATGATGATGAGAAGAATGACTATCAGATCATGTACGGCGTAGCCAGGGCCATGGGCTTTAAAGATATTATCGAAAACTGGAAGACACCGGAAGACTGTTTCAATATGATGCGTCAGCTTTCCAAAGGAAGACCCTTTGACATATCCGGAATCACTTTCAAGGGACTGGAATTCTCCAGGGGATGCCAGTGGCCCCTCAGGGAAGGAGAGGTCCTCCTTGAAGACGAGCGTCGTCTTTACGGTGACGGCAGGTTCTTTACCCCGGATGGAAAGGC
>CACZOS010000247.1 GCA_902782815.1 uncultured Lachnospiraceae bacterium
CCCCTGTGGGAGGGGTCACGTTCCAGGCCGGCTTTCCTGATTCTGCGCCGCAGTTCCCGTGCGGTACCCAGACTGCCGTCAAAAAGGGTGATCTCATCACCGGCGATTTTCCTGATGGTACCGGCCACGAAGGGATAATGGGTGCATCCTAAAACAATGCAGTCGATCCCTTTTTCCAGATAAGGATCGATGAGTTCATGGAGAAAATTCTCCAGGTCCTCACTGTAGAGGTCCCCTCTTTCCACAAATTCCATAAGACCGGGACAGGGGAGGGGATAGATGGTGGAAGAGGCTTCATAAACCTCTTTCAGGCGGGCGAACTTCTCTCCCTGAATAGTGTAGGGAGTGGCCATCACCAGTATCCGGGGATGAGGACCGGATTCCACGGCAGGTTTTATCGCAGGCTCCACACCGACAATGGGCAGGTCCGGATACATGTTCCGCAAAGGCCGCACCGCAGCGCTGGTAGCCGTATTACAGGCGACAGCAATGGCTTTTGCATGGTAGCGTTCAAGCAGGTATTCAATATTGGAGAAGGTCAGGGACCGTACCTGGTCCATGGTTTTTGTCCCATAGGGGGCATTTTTCGAGTCACCGAAATAGATGAAATCTTCTTCCGGCATCAGTTTTATCATCCCTTTCAGGACACGGGTCCCTCCCATGCCGGAATCAAAAACGGCGATGGGATACATGTTTTTTTCCATGATTGCCTCCAAAATCATATCTTTCTAGATAGTATAGTTTCTTTTTTTGGGGAAATCAAGTATAATTATCTTAACGGGATTTGCGGCAAAAAGTCATGAAATCCCGGAACAGGAATTGAGGTTTCGGAAAAACATTGATAATGAGGATAGATAATAGAAAATGGAAAAGACGAAGAGATTGCTGGTCATGAGTGACAACCATGGAAGCGAAGATGAGATCGATACGATCCTGAAAGAGTTTGGCGGCAGATTCGATGCTCTTGTCCATTGCGGTGATTCCCACTGGAGCCCGGAATACCTGGAAAGCCTGGTGGACTGTCCGGTATATTGTGCCAAGGGCAACTGTGATTTCGGCTTTCTTAACCGGGAAGAAGAAGTTTTTGAATTTTGCGGCCACACCTGCCTGGTCACCCATGGCCACAGATATGGGGTCAGCTGGGATCTGACTTCCCTGATGATGAAGGGGCTGGAGGCCGGTGCGGATATTATCTTTTACGGTCATACCCATGTACCGGATTATCAGGAGTATGAAGAGGAAGGGATCATCATCATGAACCCCGGCAGCACTACCCAGCCGAGGCAGATGAAACCCCAGCGTACATTTCTTATGGTGGAATTTGAGGAAGACGGAAAGATCCGCCCACAGTTCTATACCATATGATATCCTTTCCCCGGGGAAGGGGAACAAAGCGGCGGCAGCTGCGGAAGAGCGCGGAAAACAGGAGGTAGTGATCAGATGAGATATTTGCTGGATGTACATACCCATACCATCGCCAGCGGACACGCCTACAACACCATACTGGAGATGGCCCGGTCTGCAAGGGACAAAGGGCTGGAGCTGCTTGGGATCACGGAACATGCCCCTATGATGCCCGGAAGCTGCGGAAACATTTATTTTCATAATATGCATATCATCCCCAGGACTTTATGCGGAATTGAGGTGATGTTCGGGGCCGAGCTGAACATACTGGATTATGACGGACACATGGACCTGGATCTGCGTTCCCTGAAAAGGATTGATCTGCGCATTGCCAGTCTTCACAGCGTATGTATCCGGCCCGGCAGCAAAAAGGAAAACACCCTAGCTGTCCTTGGAGCCATCCGTCATCCTCTCGTGGATATTATCGGACATCCGGACGACGGAATCTATCCTCTTGAATATGAAGCCATCGTGGAGGCGGCGAAGGAGACGGATACCCTGCTGGAGCTTAACAACAATTCACTTAATCCCGCAGGTGCCAGGAAACATACCAGAGAGAATCTGATTACCATGCTGGAGCTGTGCAGGGAATACAATCTGCCTATCGTCATGAACAGTGATGCCCATGTTTTCTCCGATGTGGGGAGAAGGGATTTCTCCGAGAAACTGATTCAGGAGATCCATTTTCCGGAGCATCTGATCGTCAACCGGTCGGTCAGGGAATTTAAGGAGTTTATCCGACGGAAATATGACCGTATGGGAGTAGAGTAAACCGGAATAGGAGGAATAATTCATGAATAAAAAGATTCATACAGGTGAGATGGATCGTCTGATGGAGGGGATACTTCAGTTGAATAACCTGGAAGAATGCTATCAGTTCTTTGAAGATCTGTGTACCATAAATGAGCTGGTCTCTCTGGGACAAAGATTTGAGGTGGCCAGAATGCTCCGTGAAGACCATACCTACAGTGAGATCGCGGAGGCGACAGGGGCTTCCACAGCGACCATCAGCCGGGTAAACCGCAGCTTAAACTATGGCAATGACGGATATGACCTGATCCTGGACAGGATGAAGAAAGATAAGACAGAGTAGACAAACTGCTGCAGCCTGATCACAGACTGCAGCAGTTTTTTTACTTTTTGCTTCTCGTTTTTTTGCCTGCGGAATCCGGAGGGTAGAGCCGGTCCAGCAGCCTTTCGATCAGCTGCTTTCTCAGGGAGATGTCGTAACAGAGCTGGCTGATAAAACTGAATGCCAGGAGCTCCTCCCGTTTATCATCCGCCATCTCCACCTCATCAAAGAGGTGTCTGTTTTCTTCCAGAGATGCCAGGATCTGATCTTTGGAGAGATCTTTATTTTTTCTCATCAGGTCCGTCATCTTTCCGTAGATTTCCTCCAGAGAAAGGCCGTTTTCCGGATTGACCGGGAAATAATCCCCGGAAAGAGGAGTCAGCAGATTCTGGATATCGGAGATGGAGAGAACATTTTTATAATAGTAGATCATGATCAGGAGATACACATGCTCCTTGGAATACTTCTTTTTTTGGGAAGGGGGAAGAAGGTGGTTCTTGGAGTAATTATTGATCATGGTCTTGGTCATGATCTTATCTTCGGGATAACGTTTATACTCTGCCAGCCATGTGTTCATAAATGTGGTTACCTGATCCATGTAAAGGTCGATCTTGGGAACATCCTTCACCTGGATATCTTCGTTCTGCATTAACTGGTCCAATATCTGTCTGATCTTATCTTCCAAATGAATACCTCCGATCTTCGGGAAATGTTATTACACAAACAATGTGGTTTTATATAATTCATTATATAGTTTCAAAAACTATAAGTCAATAAAAAAACATGAATGACAAAATCTCCTTCTTATAGTATAATCACACATAACGGTGTAAAAACATATGTTTGGGATCAGAGACCAAGTAAATGATGAAAGGTGATTCTATGAGTATATATGACAAATTGAACACAGAACAAAAAGAGGCAGTCCTCCACACGGAAGGGCCGCTGCTGATTCTGGCCGGAGCCGGTTCGGGAAAGACACGGTCCCTGACCCATCGTATTGCCTATCTGATCGATGAGGGAGTCCCCCCCTGGAACATTCTGGCTATCACCTTCACCAACAAGGCGGCCCAGGAAATGAAAGAGAGGGCCTGCAAACTGGTGGGTGAAGGCTCGGAGGACCTGTGGATCAGCACTTTTCACGCTTTCTGCAGCCGGATCCTGCGAAAAAATATCGACTTGATCGGATATGACCGTAATTTCACTATCTATGACACAAACGACCAGAAGACTTTGATGAAGGAAGTCTTAAAAGGGATGAATCTGGATGCGAAGATGTTTCCCGAGAGGGAGATGCTGTCCAGGATCTCCACTGCTAAAAATGAGTTTATCTCCCCCTATGAATACCGGGATGTCTATGGGGACAGTTTCCGTGACAGGAAGATCGCCGATATCTATGAAAATTATCAGAAAAGACTGAGGGAAAATGCTGCCCTGGATTTTGACGATCTTCTGGTCAAGACCGTGGAGCTCTTCCGGGAATGTCCCGATGTGCTGGAATATTACCAGAACCGTTTCCGTTACATTATGGTGGATGAGTATCAGGATACAAATACCGTACAGTTTAAGCTCATTGAACTTCTGGCCCGTCTCTACAGGAACCTTTGTGTGGTGGGGGATGATGATCAGTCCATCTATAAGTTCCGGGGAGCGAACATCGGGAATATCCTCAATTTCGAAAAGGTTTATCCCGATGCCAGAGTGATCCGTCTTGAACAGAACTATCGTTCCACTAAAAATATCCTTCATGCCGCCAACAGCGTGATCCATAATAATTCCGAGAGGAAGGATAAGAAACTCTGGACAGAGAACGCCGACGGGGAGCTGGTCCATTTCAAACGTTACGAGAATGAGTATGATGAGGCGGAAGGTGTGGCCTCCTACATTTCCTTTTTGTCCATGAGAGGGGTAAAGTACGAGGATATCGCCATTCTTTACCGGACCAATGCCCAGTCCCGTGTGCTGGAGGAGAGACTTAAGCAGCGGAATATCCCCTATGCCATCGTGAGAGGAATCAGCTTTTATGAGCGGAAGGAGATCAAGGACCTCATGAGCTATCTCAAGGCTGTGGACCATGGGATGGATGATCTTTCCGTAAAACGAATCATCAACGTACCTAAGAGGGGGATCGGACAGACCACCATCAACCGGATCCAGGATTATGCCATAATCCACGAGATGAGTTTCCTGGATGCGGCGATGAACTGTGAGGAGATTCCCGGGATCGGCCGGTCTGCCAAAAAAGTAAGGGATTTTGGTGAGATGATCCGGTCCTTCAGAGAATACTATGAAAAGGAGAAGGATATCGTCAGTCTGATGATCCAAATCCTTAACGTCACCGACTACCGGGCTGAGCTGGAGGCCGAGCAGACCGACGAGGCCAGAAGCCGTCTTGCGGACATTGATGAGCTGATCAACGATATGGTCTATTATGAGGAGAATGATGACGAGCCTTCCCTTCGCGGCTTCCTTATGGAGAAGGATATGTACACCCTGAACTCCGCCATAGACAATCTGGAGGAGGATAAGAACAAGGTTCTTCTCATGACTCTCCATAACGCCAAAGGTCTGGAATTCAACAATGTTTTTATGGTGGGTATGGAAGAGGGAATCTTTCCCGGATATATCTCCATGATGAGCGGGGATGATTCCGAGATCGAAGAGGAGAGAAGGCTGTGTTATGTGGGGATTACCAGGGCAAGGGAAAGACTTTACCTTAGCTCTGCCGACAGGAGAATGGTCAGGGGCCAGCAGCAGTACAGTCGTCCCTCCCGCTTTATCGAGGAGATCGATGAGGAATATCTGGATACCTACAGGCAGCCATCCAAGGCAAAATCCTCCTACAGGTCTTCCTATACCCCCATGTCTTCAGCCGGAACCGGCAGCCGCCGTCCCGGTCCGGAACTGCTCCGTTATAAGGATATGGCTTCACGAAATACAGAAAACCTGTCCTATGGCGAGGGTGACCGGGTTAAACACATCAAGTTCGGTATGGGAACAGTTCTGGAGATCGTAAAGAACGGGAAGGATCATGAGGTGACGGTGGAATTTGACCGGGCAGGGAAGAAAAAGATGTTCGCTTCTTTCGCCAAGCTGAAAAAAATAACCTGATGTCTCTGCAAAAGAAAATCATTCTTTTCCCATATTTTTGATGGCAAATTCAGGCTTGCCATGTTATAATTAACCCAGAATGATACGAGAATCATTTATATTAATCTTACCGGGAGGAGTTCATCATGAAAAATTTCGAAGATTTATTAGCTGTCGCTAAAATTAATTCTCTGATTGAGAAGAAAGAGGATGAGCATTTTAAGAAAAAAATGCTGTGGATACTGGCGATCATCGGGGCGGTAGCAGTGGTTGCAGGTATTGCCGTAGCTGTTTATCGTTATCTGACTCCGGATTATCTTGATGACATCGAAGACGAATTTGATGATGATTTCTTTGATGATGAAGATGATGAATTAGACGATGAAGATGAAGTTGCGGAAGAAGAGCCGGAAGCTGAACCTGAAGTTGAACCCGAAGCCGAACCCGAAGCTGAGCCTGAGGCAGAAGCCGAATAATCATTGAGACTATAGGACGGGATGATCACCTGCCCGTGACCATCCCGTTATTTTTCTGTGTTGACAATTGCATTTTTGTGAGATATAATGCTATTTGTCAGCTGTGAGGATGGCGATGTTTAACGGGGTGTGGCTCAGTTTGGCTAGAGCGCTTGATTTGGGATCAAGAGGCCGCAGGTTCAAATCCTGTCATCCCGATGTTAATGATTTGCGGGTGTAGTTCAATGGTAGAACACTAGCCTTCCAAGCTAGACACGTGGGTTCGATTCCCATCACCCGCTTTTTGATATAAACCTTGTGTCCGTAGCTCAGCTGGATAGAGCATCGGCCTTCTAAGCCGAGGGTCTGGGGTTCGAATCCCCACGGGCACATCCGTCGGGATCAGGCAGGTTCCGGCACATAGTTCTATATGGTGGGTATGGCGTAGTTGGTTAGCGCGCCAGATTGTGGTTCTGGAGATCGA
>CACZOS010000248.1 GCA_902782815.1 uncultured Lachnospiraceae bacterium
CTGGATTCGGGAAGGAGCTTACGGATCAATCTCTATGTGAGCAAGGGGGGCCAGGAGTGGATCGATCCGGAATCGGATGAGATTAAAGGGATCATTCAGAGCCTGGTGACCGAAAATGCTTTCACCCGGGAGGAGCCGGAAGCGGCTCCGGAAAGTCTGGAGATCAGTGGGGACGATCTGTCCCCGCAAGGGGAAAATTATATGACGGCCCACTACACTGTTCTCATCCCTGAAGGCTGGCAGGCATTTGCCTCCTCCTACGGTTCCACCTATATCATTAAAGGCGGAACGGACCAGAAGGAATATGGAGAGAAGCCCACCATCTCTGTCCGTTACAACGACAGCGGGAGTGCCTACAATGCCTATCTGGAAAGCAGGTCCCTCTATAAGGATTCGGTGGAACTGGAGACGACCATAGACAACATACCCTGCTATGCGCTGAAATTTACTGACCAGCTGGAATCCGGCGCCAGGTACTGGACCCATTACAAGTTCTATCTGCAGGTCGGTCAGGAAGAGAACATCAGCATGGAATTAATCCTCGAATCCAGTGATTTTGACGATGTCAGCATACAGGACGATGAGGTCAGACAGATGATCATCAGTATTGTGAATTCTTCAAATGCATATTAAGGCAGAAAGGTAATATGATATGGATATCCGTTCAGAAGCCAGAGAAATGAAACTACAGGCTCCTGTGCTGGCAGCTTCCAGCCTGGAGGAAAGAAATGCCGCCCTTCTGGCAGTGGCTGAAGCCCTGGAGGAGAAAAAGGAAGAAATCTTCGCCGCCAACCTGGCGGACATGGAAGAGGCAGAGAAAAACCTGATCAGTCCCGCGGTGAAAAAGAGGCTGAAATTCGATGAGGGGAAGCTGAGGGATGTGATCGCCGGGATCCATCAGCTGGTGGCCTTGCCGGACCCCCTGGGCCGGGAACTGCTGCACCGGCAGCTGGACGAAGGCCTGGAGCTTTTCCGGGTAAGTGTTCCCATTGGGGTCATCGGGGTCATTTTTGAAGCCCGCCCGGATGCCCTGGTTCAGATCTCCTCCCTCTGTTTAAAGAGCGGGAACTGTGCCATCTTAAAAGGAGGCAAGGAGACCAAAAACACCAACAGGATCCTTTTTAAAGTGATCCACGATACCGTGGCAGCCAAGGGACTTCCGGACAAATGTCTGGTTCAGGCGGAACTCCACAGCGAGATCGATGAACTACTGTCCTGCGACAAGGATGTGGACCTTCTGATCCCCAGGGGATCCAATGCCTTTGTGGCCTATATCATGAATCATACCAAGATCCCGGTCATGGGTCATGCCGACGGGATCTGCCATATCTATGTGGATAAGGATGCGGACCCGGAGGAGGCAATCCCCATCCTCATCGATGCCAAAACCCAGTATACTGCTGCCTGCAATGCGGTGGAGACCATTCTTGTCCACCGGGCCATAGCCGGCACATTTCTCCCCCTGCTGAAAAATGCCATGGCAGGGGCGGGAGTCAGACTGCGGGGGACCAAAGAGGTCATGGATATGCTGGGGGATAACTCCGGGGAGAATACCATGGCGGAAAATGACTTTGCCACAGAGTACCTGGATCTGATCGCCTCCGTGAAGCTGGTCGACGATGTGGCGGAAGCCGTGGATCATATCAATGCCTTCGGATCCCACCACACCGACAGTATCCTCACCCGGGATAAGGCCGCCGCGGATTACTTCATGCAGCGGGTGGATTCCGCCGGAGTCTACCTGAACTGCTCCACAAGATTTGCCGACGGTTTCCGCTATGGCTTCGGCGCCGAGGTGGGGATCGGTACCGGCAAGCTGCACGCCAGAGGCCCCGTGGGTCTGGAAGGCCTGGTAACCTATAAATACAAGCTCTACGGATCCGGTCAGATCGTGGGGGACTATGCGGAGGGAAGGTCTTCCTTCCATTTCAAAGACCTGTGAAAACCCAAAAGAGTCGCCGTTGCCGGCGGCTCTTTTTTGAAATGAGAGAGGAAAAGGAGGACAGAATGTCATATTTTAAGGAAATGCTGCCGGAAACCCAGGGGATAGATTCCCGGGGGATCACGAATTTTTTGAATGTCATGGACAAAAAAGGCCTGGAGCTGCACCGGCTCATGATCATACGCCATGGTGTGTGCGTGGCCAGGGCCTCCTGCGCCCCTTACCGGGAGGAGGACCTTCACCCCGTATATTCCTTCACCAAATCTTTGACCTCCACGGCTATAGGTTTCGCGGTTCAGGAGGGGATTCTTTCTCTGGATGACCCCATGGTGGATTTTTTCTCCGGAGAACTGCCCGGACCGGAGGAGTTTCTTCTGTCTGACGGAAGCCTGCCCCGGGCTTCCTACCCCGGCGGAGCCCGAACCACGGAGGAGATGGAAAGGAACAGGGCGCAGGTGACTATCCATCATCTGCTGAGCATGAGCTGCGGTCAGGAAACGGAGATCGAAGACCAGGGGAAAAACTGGATCAGGAGCTTTCTGGCCCAGCCTTTCTTCTACAGACCCGGTACTTTTTTCAAGTACAATACGGCGGGAACCAATATGCTGTGCGCCATCCTGAAGAAGAAAACCGGACAGGATCTGACCCGGTTTCTGAAACCCCGCCTTTTTGATCATCTGGGGATGGGTGATGTTTTCTGTTATGCCATGCCGGATGCTACCCAGCGAGGAGGCAGCGGTATGAAGCTGACCCTGGAAAACATGGCCAGATTCACTTATTTTATGCTTAATGACGGATACTGGGAGGGGAAACCCATCCTGCCCGGCTGGTACTCCCGGATGGGCAGAAAACAGATCGAGACGGCAGGGGACAGCGAAGGCCATATCGAAGACTGGGCCTGCGGATACGGCTACCAGTGCTGGATGGGAAAGGAACCCCGGTCCTTCCGTGCTGACGGAGCTTTCGGCCAGTTCGGCCTGGTCTACCCTGACCTGGATTTGATCATCATCATGAATTCCGGAACGGAACAGACCCAGTCCATCATGGATGCGGTGGGAGAGTGCATTCTGCCGGCGGTAGACAGGGAGGAGGATCTGTCAGATAAAGAGAAGCTGCATAAAAATCAGCATATCCTCACTTCCGGGCTTAAGAGTCTCCGCCTTCCTGCTCTCAAGGGCTGTGCCAACCCGGTCCAGGAAGACGGCTACGGCGGGAGCACCTACCGGGCCGAGGGAAGGTGCAGCGGCATAAAGACCCTCATCGGCGGGGCAGGACTTGAGGGTATAGAGGATGACTCTTTCCTGGAGGAGATGTCCTTCTCCTTCTCCGGTTCCCGGATGGACTGGAAAGGCAGAGAAAGAGACCGGGAGGGAAGGGAGAGTACATGGACTCTCACCGCCTCCCTGGAAAATGACTATTTCCGGGGCTTCCTGGAAGCCACGGATTCCGAATATGCCGCCACTGCCCGCTGGAGGAGCCTCCATGCCCTGGAGATGGAGATCCGACGGATGGATGCCATGAGCGGTGTCCGGATCATCTTCCGGTTTGAGGGGGACAGGATCCGGATAGAGGCAGATGAGACACTGATGACGGACGGCGGCCTGGGTATGGTGAAAAAGAGCCTGGCTCCCTTTGTCCGCAGTCAAAAGTAAGGAGCAGACCGGATGATCGTTGAAAATAAATTTGAAAATATCAGACTGCTCCATGAGCATACCCTGGCAAACCGGGCTTACTACATCCCTGCATCCTCTTTTATGGGAGATCTTGTGGAGGACCGGGAGAAGTCGGACCGGTTTCAGCTCCTGAGCGGCAGCTGGGACTTCCGCTATTACAAAAGCATTTATGACCTGGATGAGGAGGATATCTTTGCCCGGATCCGCAAGGACGCAGACTCGTTTGTCAAGGTTGAGGTACCCGGTGTCTGGCAGATCTACGGTTATGACTGTCACCAGTACACCAATTTTACCTACCCTTTCCCCATGGATCCTCCCTATGTTCCTGCGGACAATCCCTGTGGGATCTATGTCAGGTCATTTGAATATGACCGGGAGGAAGATGCCCCCCTGGTAAGCCTGAATTTCGAGGGGGTGGACTCCTGCTTCTATGTCTGGCTGAACGGGACTTATCTGGGCTACAGCCAGGTTTCCCACTGCACCAGTGAATTTGATGTCTCCTGCCTGGTCCGTCAGGGGAAGAACTGTCTGGTGGTCCTGGTCCTGAAATGGTGTGACGGATCTTACATGGAGGATCAGGATAAATTCCGTATGACCGGCATCTTCCGGGACGTCTATCTCCTGAAACGGCCCCGCCGGGGCCTCTTTGACTACCGGATCAGCAGCAGGATCCGGGAGGACGGGTCTGCAGACCTGCGCATCCGGAGCATTTTTTACAGGGAGTCCTTCCCGGAGGCAGATCTTCTGGGACAGAGTGATGCTGATGAGCAGGATGGCGAACGGCCCTGTTATCAGGTAGAACTCTTCGATCCGGACGGAAAAACCTGTCTGGCTTCCGGAAACCTTGAGGAGGATACCTGTCTGATTATTCCCCACGCCCGGCTTTGGAATCCGGAGGATCCCTTTCTCTACTATCTGGTCTTTTCCGGGATGGGAGAGACCATTGTGGAAAGGGTGGGGATCCGGGAAATCTGCATACGGGAAAATGTGGTTTACCTGAACGGACATAAACTTCTTTTCCGGGGGGTTAACCGCCACGAATCGGATCCCCTTCTCGGACCGGTGGTGACCCTGGACCGGATGAAGGAGGATCTCAGGCTGATCCGCCGGCATAATCTCAATGCTATCCGGACCAGTCATTATCCGGATGTCCCCGTCTTTTATCAACTGTGCGACCGGTACGGGATCATGGTGATGGACGAGGCGGACAATGAGTCCCACGGGCCGGTGGCCAACTATTATAAAGATCAGGCCATATCCCCCGAGGAAAGGTGGAATGAATGGATCTCGGATAATCCCGACTATATCCCGGCCACCCTGGACCGGGTGAGGAGGATGGTGATGCGGGACAAAAACCGCCCCTGTATCCTGATCTGGTCCATGGGAAATGAGTGCGGCTATGGATGTACCTTCGAAAAGGCCTTAAGCTGGGTCAAGTCTTATGACCCCGACAGGCTGACCCATTATGAGGGGGCATTTCATAAGAGAAAAGGCCGGAAATATGATTATTCCGACCTGGATCTTTACAGCAGGATGTATCCCTCTCTCGAAGAGATGGAAGCCTATATCCGGAATGATCCGGACAAACCCATGATCCTCTGCGAGTACAGCCATGCCATGGGCAACGGCCCCGGGGATCCTGAGGATTATCAGGAACTCTTTGACACTCATGACATCCTTTGCGGGGGCTTTGTCTGGGAATGGTGTGACCACGCCATTCCGGGAGATCCGTCTGCGGCAAATCATGCCCCGGCCTACAGTTACGGCGGAGACCACGGGGAAAACCTTCATGACGGAAACTTCTGTGTGGACGGCCTGGTTTTTCCCCACCGCCTTCCCCACACCGGCCTTCTGGAACTGAAAAATGTCCACCGGCCGGTCCGGGCTTCCTATGACCGGGAAGGGAAAGAACTTACCCTGTCAAACCGTATGCTCTTTTCCTCGCTTGGAGACTGCGTCATGGTCAGGGTGGTCCTGGAAAGGGACGGAGAAGTCCTGTATTCGTCGGTTTTACCGGAGGAAGAACTAAAGCTCGTCGGACCGGGAGAGAAGGGGAGCCTATTCGTGAATCTGCCCCTTCCTTCGGACGGGAAATGTTATCTGAAAGTCTGTTATGAGAAAAAGAAGGGGGACGAGCTGGTCCCGGAGGGGATGAATCTGGGATTTGACGAGTTCCTCCTGGAAAATGAGGATGGCAGAAATCAGAAGCTGCTGGAGTATATACGGGAATATACGAAAAATAATCCCTGGGAAAAATGTGGAGAAACCGTCCCGGTAAATCTTTTCAGAACAGAGGAGACCGGCCGGACCATCACTTTTTCCGTCAATGGCTGTCACTATGTCTATGATAAGCTTACAGGCATGTTTTCTGCCATTTACAAGGAAGTGGACGGCAGGAGGACCGATCTGCTGGAAGAATCCATGAAGATAAGCATCTGGAGAGCGCCCACGGACAATGACCGGGATCTGAAAACAGAGTGGATCCGGGCGGGATATCACCAGACCTGTACCCGTGCCTATGAGACTTCCTGGCAGTTTACGGACAAGGGATGGGAGATTCGCGGCAGACTGGGTCTCCTGGCGGATGGCCGTCAGCGGATCATGACCCTCCGCCTCCTGTGGAGGATATCCGGGGAGAACCATCTCCGGCTGGAGATGGAAGCGGAAAAG
>CACZOS010000249.1 GCA_902782815.1 uncultured Lachnospiraceae bacterium
AAAAGAGTAATTCCGGCAAGAAACCAGGTGAGTTTTTATGAAAACCTGCGAAAGGACAGGAGGAAGAGAAAATGGGTCTTTATAACTGTCGTACCCTATATCTGGAGAAAGATGTTCTGCTGGAGGATTACCTGGAAGATTGTGTGGATGTACCAAGATTCCTGTCTTACTGCAGGAAATGCAGCAATTTTGGCAGAATCTGGTCCTGCCCGGAGTTCGATTTCGATCCCATGGAGGTGTGGAGGAAATATCAACAGCTGAAGATTATTGCCCTGAAGATCATTGTACCGGAAGAAATGAGAGAAAAGGAATTTGACCAGGAAGGGAAGAGTAGAGTCATCACCACTCTTCTGGATGACTACAAAAAAGAATTTGATGAGTATATTCTGGAAGAGGAGAAAAAGACTCCCCGGTCCATGGGCCTGAGCGGTGGGTCCTGTCTGATCTGCAGCCCTGCTCCCTGCAGCCGGCAGGAGGGAAAACCCTGCAGACATCCGGATAAGATGAGGCATTCCATAGAGTCCCTGGGGGGAGATGTGAGCCTTACCGTATCCAGGTACCTGGGAGAAAAGCTGGAATGGATCCGCGATGGTCATCTTCCGTCCCATTTTATGCTGGTGGGAGGGATACTTCGGTAATCTCAGACCGGTCGGATCTTATATATGACAGCCTGCTCTCAGCAAAAATGTTCATGGTATATATAAAAACAGGATCTATGCTGATTCACTGAAAAGCAGAAAGACCGTTGTTTCAGTGAATTTGTGTGGATCCTGTTTTTTTGACTTATATAACTGGAAAATATTAGAAAATAAAGTTGAAATATGGAAAAACAGTGATATAATATATAACAGTATGAAATAAAGACAGGGAAAGGAGATTTGTTGAGTATGGTTACAGAGACCTACAGTGGTATGGTACAGGGGATAGAGGGGGTGATGATCACTATTCAGGCGGATATCAGTGAGGGACTCCCCGTATTCAACATGGTGGGCCTTCTTTCCGGGGAGGTGAGGGAGGCTAAGGAGAGAGTGCGGACTGCCTTTAAAAATATCGGACTGAAGCTCCCGCCTAAAAGAATCTCCGTCAACCTGGCACCGGCAGATATAAAAAAAAGAGGAACGGGATTTGATCTTGGAATTGCCGTTGCCCTTCTCATGGCCATGGGCCTTTTGCCCGATGAAGAGATCTCGGAATATTTCTTTCTGGGAGAACTGGCTCTGGACGGTACCATAAGCAGGGTCCGGGGAACCCTTCCCATCCTGTATGAAGCTGTGAAGGCCGGATTTAAGCGGTTTGTGATCCCCGAAGAGAATATCATGGAAGCGGAATTACTTTCAGGCATAGAGGTTTACAGCTTCAGGAATCTTTCCGGACTCTATACCTTTTTCTCCGGGGATTTGTCTGCGGCAGAAAAAGATGAAGAACCCCGGATCTTTATTCCCGATGGATCGGTAAACCGGGAAACGGTAAAGGATAATATGCCGGATTTTTCCCAGATCAGAGGCCAGCAGCTTGCCAAGAGGGCTCTTATGATCGCCGCTGCAGGGTTCCATCACATTTTCCTGGAGGGGCCTCCCGGCGTGGGCAAGTCTATGCTGGCACGGGCCACCGCCGGCATTTTGCCCGGGATGAGCAGGGAGGAGATCATCGAGACCACCATGGTCTACAGTGTAAAAGGACTTCTGGACGGAGACCGGCATTGGATAGGAGCAAGACCCTACCGGAATCCCGGACATGCAGTGACCCGGATCGGCCTTTTCGGAGGAGGGGCAGATCCCAAACCGGGGGAGATTTCCCTTGCACACCATGGTGTCCTTTTTCTGGATGAATTCACCGAATACAGAAAAGATATTCTGGAGATGCTGAGGCTTCCCCTGGAGGACCACAGGATCATGATCGTCCGCAGCGAGAGAACTGTTACTTATCCTGCGGATTTTCTGCTGATCGCTGCTTCCAATCCCTGTCCCTGCGGATACTACCCGGACAGGGAACGATGCAGATGCAGCAGAAATCAGATCCTGTCCTTCCAGAGCCGATTAAGCGGACCCATACTTGACCGGATGGATCTCTTTGTCCGATGCGATTCCATGGATTACAAAACCTTTACCGGTGAGGGAGATTCTGTCTCAAGCAGGCGGATCAGGGAGAAGGTTATGGAGGCCTGGGAGAGGCAGAAATCGAGATCTGAAGGCCGGAGAGTATACTTTAACGGAAGGATGGATTCACAGGATATCGGGCGATACTGCAGGCTGAACAAGGAGGGAGAAAGAGTGCTGGAGAGGGCTTTTGACCGGTGCCGGCTGACGGGAAGGAGCTGCAGCCGGATACTCAAGGTGGCCAGGACCATAGCAGATCTGGATGGCTCCGACAACATCACCCAGGACCATCTGACGGAAGCCATCCTCTTCAGACAGTCCGCTGCAGAGGGGAGATAGGAGGATTGCATGACAGAGTACGATCGGGATATCTACTGGTATTGGTTTGTGAATATCAGGGGGACAGGTACAAGAACCCAGAGGAAGCTTCTGGAAAGATTCGGCCATCCTTCTCTCCTCTATGAGGCATCCCTGAGGGAGTCTCCCCTGATTCTGGAAGACGGAAGAGAGTTCCCGCCGGAGGGAACCGGAGGCCTTCGACTGGCGGAAGAAGGACTCAGACGGCTGGGTGAGGAGGGAGTACGGTTCATCCACTGGGAATCTGATGAGTATCCCCGTCGTTTTCGTTCTCTTTATGATCCCCCTTACGGTTTTTATCTCAGGGGTGACCTTCCTGACCCGGCAAGACCGGCAGCGGCAATTGTGGGTACCAGAAATCCCACAGCTTATGGAAGAGGAATGGCAGCAGCCTTTGCCTCGGAGCTGGCTGCCGCCGGGATCGCCATCATCAGCGGGATGGCCGGGGGAGTGGATGCGGAGGCTCACAGGGCCTGTCTTGAAGCAGGAGGACAGACTCTGGGGATTCTGGGTGGGGGAATCGACAGTATGTACCCCCGCTGTAACTGGGATCTGTATCTGGACATGTACCGTCAAGGAGGGATCATGTCGGAATACAATCTGGGCGTGGCTAATAAACCGGGACTTTTTCCCATGAGAAACCGGCTGATCAGCGGCATGGCTGACGCGGTTCTGGTGGTGGAGGCGGGAGAGAAAAGCGGTTCGCTGATCACCGCTGACCAGGGGATGGAACAGGGCAGGGATATCTACGCGGTTCCCGGACGGGTCCGGGACAGAATGAGCCGGGGATGCAACCGGCTGATCGCCCAGGGAGCTTATCTTGCGGACTCTCCCGAAGACATGATCCGCAGCCTGTATTCTTCCTGTTCTTCCTGCCCGGAGGATGTTTTTCCTTTGACCACCGGAAAGGGCCTTCCTGAAAATTACCCGAATCTACCCGCTGACTGCCGGAAGATCCTGGATCTGCTTGATGAATCCGATCCGGTGAGTTTCTCTGATCTTTTATACAGAACGGGGATGGATTTTTCTTCCTTGCAAGGCTGCCTGGTGGATATGGAGATGTCCTCCCTGATCATTCAGGTCCGGCAGAATCTATATATAAAAAAGACAATTGGTAAATTAATGTAAAAAAAGATGTTGCATCCCTTAATAATTTAGTGTATGATTTAGAAAGTTTGTGAGTCAATATCAATTCATGGGGGTTTGTTTGAGATGTCATATAATTTGGTTATCGTCGAATCACCGGCCAAGGCGAAAACGATCCAGAAGTTTCTGGGAAAATCCTATAAAGTGATCGCCTCCAACGGCCATGTCCGTGATCTGCCGAAAAGTTCTCTGGGCGTATCTCCGGAGAATGATTTTGAACCGAAATATATCACTATTCGCGGTAAGGGAGAGATTCTTGCCCAGCTGAGAAAAGAAGTCAAAAAGGCAGATAAGGTTTATCTGGCTACTGACCCGGACCGGGA
>CACZOS010000250.1 GCA_902782815.1 uncultured Lachnospiraceae bacterium
AAAAATGAAACATTATATTATCAACTCTGGTTTAATTATACCCTCCTCCATCGATTATTGGAAGAATAATACGAAAAGAAAGCAATACCTCGCTGCATATTTCATGGTATACTGGACAGGTAAGGAAGACACGGCTGTTATGATCAGATACGGCAGAAAGGAGCAGGTGCCATGGACAGCCTTAAAGATTATATTCAATGGATGGGGGACTTTCCCATCTCCATGACCGGTTTTCGGGATGCGGACGCGCTGGTCCTCTGTGCCCTGTCCTATATTGATTTCTCCCCTGTCTTTTCAGAGGAAATGGGTACCAGTTACATTCGGGACTGCCTGACCATGGTCAAAAATGATCAGGTGAAGGTCATGACCACCGGCGGAAGCGAAGGATATCCCGAGCTGCTTGCCGCAGCGGCATCTTCCATACGTTTCGGCAGCCTTTCCATGACGGACTATCTCGATCTGTCCCGCAAGGATCCTCCTCTCCAGTTTGCCGCCGTCTGTTTCCATGACGACGCGGATTTCTCCTTTCTTGCCTACCGGGGTACGGACAACTCCCTGGCCGGCTGGAAAGAGGACTTTATGATCAGCTTCACCCGGACCAGGGCCCAGAAACTGGCTTTGGCCTATGCCCGGGACCATATAAACGGGAACAGACACTGGTACATGGGAGGTCACTCCAAGGGCAGCAACCTGGCCCTCTATGCCGCCTGTCTGCTGGACCGGACCAGGTGGGATACTGTGGACCGTCTCTATCTGCTGGACGGACCGGGATTGTGCCCTCAGGTCCTGGACCCCACTCTGTACCGTCGGATCAATGCCAAAACCACTCAGATCGTACCCAGGTTCTGCATCATCGGAAAACTGTTCGCGCCGGATATCAAAGATACCCGGATCATTCAGTCTTCCCTGTCCGGCTTTCTCCAGCACATCGTCATCTCCTGGGGGATCGACCACGGAAAACCCGCGTTGACAGACCGGCATGATTCGGCAAGCAGGATAGCCGCCGAGGCAGTCAACGACTGGATAAGCAGCATAAGCCCTCCGGACCGGGCCGTTTTTGTCGATGATCTTTTCGAAATCCTGAGTGCAGGAGGTGCAGATACCCTCGATCAGATCCGGTCAAACGGGCTGGAGGGCCTGGAAGCCATTTTCCGCCGGCTCAGAGATTCAAGACGAATGACCAGAAAGTCCCTGTCTGACCTCCAGCTTCGTGTGCTGAAAGCCAACCTGGACAATATGCTGGACAGATTATCGGCGCTCAGACGACAAAAAACACCCGGGGAGACATGATTTATGCTTCATGTCCCTCCAGGTGCTGATGGGCCGGATCATTTATGATTTTTCTTCCGGTCGGTAACAGTAATAGCGGCTGGGTCTCTTTCCCCCGCTGCGGTCCTCGAGCCCGGTATCGGTGACCACAGGCATGAATTTTTTCCGGAAATTGGTCTTGTAAACCTTCTTCTCCGCGATGATCTCATAAGCCTTCTGGAGTTTAGGCAGGGTGAACATGTCCGGGAAGAAATGAAAAACGATGTCGGTGTACTCCACCTTATTCTTCAGCCTCCATTTAGCATAGCGTATGATCTCCCGGTGGTCAAATGCCGTCTCGATCTCTCCTCCGATGACCTCCTCCACCGGGATGAGTTTTGCCTCAGTCACCCTGTTTCCTGCCTTAAAGTCCAGTTTTTCCGGAGGAGTAAGAGCCATGTAGGTCACTGAGATGACTCTGAGCCTGGGGTCGCGGTTAACTCCTCCAAAGGTGTAGAGCTGCTCCAGATAGATGTTTTCCAGATTGACCTCCTCCTTCAGCCCCCGGACAGCCGCCTCTTCCAGAGTCTCTTCCATCCCCACAAAGACACCGGGAAGAGCCCAGTGTCCCTTAAAGGGATATTCCGACCGTTTCGTCATCAGAACTTTCAGCCGGTCATCTTCTATAGTCAGGATCAGCAAGTCCGTCGCCACCGACATTTTTTTAAATTGATCATGGTTATAGGACTCTAAGTATTCTCTTTCTGATCCCGGTTCCTTTTTCATCTCTGATCCTCTTCTTCTATCTCTTCTCTGGTCCTTCCGGAGGAATAATAGACCTTTCTGACACCGATTCTTTTATACCGGTCTGCACGGATATCGGTCAGGCTGTTCCATTTCCCTGCGGTTTCATTTAAGTGGGTGATGGCGAGACTGATGAAATAATCCTCATTTTTGGCATATTTCCCGAAATCTGCCTCGATGCGTTTCCCCAGTTCCTCCGGATCAATTATACCATATCTCAGGCTCCCCTGAAAGGCATTGGGCTGATTTGTCCTGTCCTCCATCAGGGGATTGATCACTTCCTTGGGACATTCCCCCGGGAAAGGCCCGGCTCCGTGTCTGGTGAGATAGGTCCTGGTGACATAGCATACCTCCACCGGGACTCCTTGCATGTCCAGACCTTCCAGTATCTCTGCGGCATTCTGAAGGCCTGTATTACTGGGGGTGGTATGTTCTTTGATCTCCTTCTGGTTTCTGTCCAGCAGGAGCCCCTGGCCGTTTTCGATGATGACACGGTCATACCGGCAGAGCAGCTTATCTTCAGCAACTTTTGTATGCTTTTCCAGGAAAAGGATATCCTCGATAAAATGGTTGATCATGCCTTCATCGTCAATGATCTTTTTCCATCCCTCCGGTATACTGTCCACCCCCAGGTCTCTTAATCTTTCCGGAAGGTATTCTTCCCTGATCTTCACCAGGTATTCTCTTATCCGGGAAGGATCCCCTTTCAGTCTGTCCAGAGGAATATGGATCCTTTGGCTTCTCACCATAGTTTCCCATATCCCTACTCCACAGCTCCCATGCCGTTTATCTCCCCTGTGGTCCTCTACGATCTGATTGATGATCATGTCATAAGGGGTTGACCAGAGACAGTCCGGATTCCGGTAAACAGACGGAACCAGGCCATATTCCCCCAGTTCCTGATATTCACGGGCAAAAAGGATCGGATTGAGGATAAAATATCTGCTGAAATAAGTATCTGCTCCGGATAAGGTTCCGGACCCGAAATGATGAAATACATGGTTTTTCTCCCCCTGGGTCACCGTATGTCCCCTCTGGGCCCCGCCGTTATTGCAGACCACCAGGCATTTGCCCCTTCTGTCTGAAAAATAATCTGTCATCAGACCTTTTCCCTCATCACCGTAATTGGCGCCGATGACGATCTTAATCTCTTTTATCCTTTTCTTCATTTCCGATCCCCGCCCTTTCTCTGTTCCCGGATCATACCGGATTACCTGTTCCCGCAAATGTTTCTTACCAGCGGATGCCCTGAGCCCGGACCTGACCCGGCAGCACCTGCCCTGCGTTCAGCCGTTTTTCGGAGCCGGCACCGATGACGATGTCTGTGATCTCATCGGCAATCCTGTTTAAATCCGTCTCCCTGTAATGATCCTGATCCAGGTATTTCATGAAGCTTGGCCTGATGAATTTGTCCGGATGGCTGGTGTGGATCACATTCAGATGATAAACATCATACAGGCCG
>CACZOS010000251.1 GCA_902782815.1 uncultured Lachnospiraceae bacterium
CGGATCTTCCGGAGGGACAGAATGAACCATTTAAGCCCCAACAGCGCCCAGACCGAGGCAGTTGCCGCGGGTGCCCTGAATATTCAGCTGGGGGGGACCCATACCTATTTCGGCAAACCGGTGGTCAAGCCTACAATCGGCGATGATATCCGTCCGGTGGAGTACGAGGATATCCGGAGGACCAACAGGCTGCTTTACGTCAGCGCTTTTCTGATGCTGGTCCTGGGATCGGGGATAGCCGCCCTGATCTATGTTCTGCCGGGTTTATGGTAAATGAGGTTTAAAAATGAAAAAAGATTCACATGGTGGAAATATATATAAAAAGGCAAAGGAGCTGGGTATTTCTCCGGAGGAGATCCGGGATTTTTCCGCCAATATCAGTCCCCTCGGCCTGCCTCCCCAGATCCGTCAGGCGGTGATCGGATCCCTGGAAGGGCTGGTCAATTATCCGGACCCGGAATGCCGGCAGCTGAGGGAGGCCATAGCGGAAAACGACGGAGTCAGGGAGGAGTGGATTACCTGTGGAAACGGAGGAGCAGATCTTCTCTACCGGATCGCCTTTGGCTTAAAACCGGGTAAAGTCCTGCTTCCTGTCCCCGCTTTTGTGGAGTATGAGGAAGCTCTGACCGCCGCCGGGGCAGAGATGGTCTATTACCGTATGGGCGAAGACCTTCTGCCCGGGGAGGACCTTCTCGGTGGGATCACGGAAGAAATCGACATGCTGGTCCTTTGCAATCCCAATAATCCCACCGGCCTTCTCCTGCCCAGGGATTATCTGCTCAAAGTCATGGAAAAGGCGGAAAAGGCAGGGGTATATCTGCTCCTGGATGAATGTTTCCTGGAGATCTGCATGGAGGAGGAATCCCATACCCTCATCCCTTATCTGGGACGGTTTCCTCACCTGATGATCCTGAAATCCTTTACCAAACTATACGCTCTTCCCGGTATCCGGCTAGGGTATCTTTTAAGCAGCAACCCGGATCTTATCGGAGCAGTCGATCATGCCGGTCAGTCCTGGTCGGTAAGCACCATTGCCCAGGAGGCGGGGATATGTGCCCTTTCCCTCAAGGATTACAAAAGGAGGGTGAAGGAGGAGATTGCCCGGGAACTGGTCTATATGAAGGATGCCATGGCAAGCCTTCCCGTAAAACTCTATGACGGTCAGGCAAACTACCTCTTTTTCCGTGCTCCCGGATGCAGAGACCTGGATAAGCAGCTGGAAAAAAGAGGCTTTATGATACGAAACTGCAGCAATTACGTAAATCTGGGGGAGGATTACTGGCGTATAGCGGTAAAAGACCATTCTGCCAATCTGCAGCTTATGGAAGCCATGCGGGAAATCCTGAACCATGTTGACGGAAAAGAAAAATTATCAGATGGGAACAGACTCACTGCCGGGTCTTAAGTAAAGGAGAGAACTATGGCAAAAGCAATTATGGTCCAGGGAACCATGTCAAACTCGGGAAAGAGCTTTGTAACAGCCGGTCTGTGTCGTGTGTTCAGACAGGACGGCTACCGGGTGGCACCCTTTAAATCCCAGAATATGGCTCTGAATTCCTATATTACCAAAGAGGGACTGGAGATCGGACGGGCCCAGGCCATGCAGGCTGAGGCCGCCAAGGTCGAACCTACCCACTGGATGAATCCCATCCTCTTAAAACCCACTTCCAGTATGGGGTCTCAGGTTATCGTGAACGGTGAGGTCTATGATAATCTGAGCGCTCAGGAATACTATAAAATGAAAGATTCTCTGGCTCCGGCCGTGCTGGAGGCCTTTAACCATCTGGCGGCGGAGAATGATATCGTGGTGATCGAAGGAGCGGGTTCCCCCGCTGAGATCAATCTGGCTGAAAATGATATTGTGAATATGGGAATGGCCCGGATGGCCGATGCCCCGGTAATCCTGGTGGCAGATATCGACCGGGGAGGCGTCTTCGCCTCTGCCTACGGGACCATAAAGCTCCTGCCCCAGGAAGACCAGGATCGGTTCTGCGGGGTGGTGATCAACAAATTCCGGGGGGATGTGGAGATCCTTAAGCCGGGACTTAAGATGCTGGAAGAACTGACGGGCAAACCAGTTCTGGGTGTCCTTCCCATGGAAAAGATCGATGTGGACGACGAAGACAGCCTTTCCGACCGTTTAAACCAGAAGACCATACAGGAGGGGATCGATGTGGCGGTCATCCGCCTCCCTCACATCTCCAATTTCACGGACTTCAGTGTTTTTGAACTGATCAAAGGGGTGTCTTTAAGATATGTTACCGACAAAAGAGAGCTGGGGACTCCGGACCTTATTATCCTGCCAGGAACCAAGAACACTATGGGGGATATGGAGTGGCTGATCGAAAGCGGCCTGGAATCCGCCATTAAACGCTGTGCAAGGGATACCCGGGTGATCGGGATATGCGGAGGCTTCCAGCTGCTGGGAAAAGAACTTCATGACCCGGACGGGGTGGAACATGGCGGAGATATGCGGGGGCTGGGGCTTCTGGATATCGCCACCACCTTCAAGGGGGACAAGACCAGGACCCGGATACACGGGACCATCCTGGAGGACGCCAATCTTTACGGTCTCGACCGGCGTCAGCTGGAGGGCTATGAGATCCACATGGGTATCACCCGGAATATGGGGACGGCGGTTCCCATGATCACTCTGGAAGACGGACGGACGGATGCCTATATGGATCCTGACGGACGGATCTGGGGAAGTTATCTTCACGGAATATTCGACAATGAAGAACTTGTCTTCAGCCTGGTCCACCAGATCATGGAGGAGAAGGGGATCGATCCGGATGAGGATGAGCTGAGCATCGCGGAATATAAAGAAATCCAGTATGACAAGCTGGCAGACCTTGTCCGGAACAACCTGGATATGGGCCGGATTTATGATATCCTTTTCGGAACCCACCCGGAGAAAGGAACAGCTTCCTCCGGAGTGGAGATATCTGCCCATTCGGAAAATGAACTATCAGAGGAAACAGGCTGCGGCGGGTGCAAGGATGACACCTCCGGCAGGGGCCTTATCCATGTCTACTGCGGGGATGGAAAGGGAAAGACCAGTTCGGTCATGGGTCTGACCATGCGGGCTGCAGGCTCGGGGAAAAAGGTCCTTCTCTATCAGTTCCTCAAAGATAATCAATCCGGTGAACGCAAGATCCTGGACCGGATCCCCGGCGTCCGGGTGATTCCGACCCTGCCCATGAAAAAATGGACCTTCCGGATGAATGAAGAGGAACTGGACCAGCTGCATGCGCAGAATGACGAGATGCTTGACCGGCTTTTTTCCCTGGCGAAAGATTAC
>CACZOS010000252.1 GCA_902782815.1 uncultured Lachnospiraceae bacterium
GGCTAACTGGTACGGCAAATCTGAAGCAAACTATTGTGGATATCAGAATGATGAGTACGACGCATTATATGAGAAGCTTTTAGAGACATCTGATAAAGATGAACGCGCTGAGCTTTTCCAGCAGATGCAGCAGATCCTGATCAATGATGCAGTTGCGGTTGTCGACGGATATTACAACAGTTCCATGATCTACTCCAAAAATGTTGGCTATGCCCATATCCATACCGCAGATTACTACTGGTTATCCACAGAGATCACTCCTGCAGAGTAAGGGTAATACACTCAGATCTGATGGAATATCGTCAAGAGGTAAATAACAAAATTATTGAACAGATGAAAACATTCGTTTGATAAGATCAGGAAGGGAGGGTTCAGTAATGTACTGTTCCCTCCCTGAGTTTTAGGCGAAAAGTATCATGATTATTAATAATGGAAAGAGAGGAGATATTTCTTGAGTAAGAAACAATTAATCTCCAGAGTGATTCAGATAATAGTTGTCCTGATCGGGATCAGTTTTCTGACATTTTTGCTCACTTATGTATCGCCTGGAGATCCTGTCCGCCATATGTACATTGCTTCGGGACAGGTGCCGGACGAGGTAACCATAGCCAGGGTCCGTGAGGAGATGGGGCTGAATGATCCTTTCTTTACACAGTATGTACGGTGGGCCGGCAACTGTCTTCACGGTGATTTCGGTGAATCCTATATGCTCCATAAGCCGGTGGTTACCCTGCTTCTGAGCCGATTGCCGGCGACATTGAAGCTGACGGTCTTCTCCGTGGTCCTTATGCTGATCATGGCGGTTCCTCTGGGAATGCTGTCGGCAGTTTACAAGGATTCGTGGATCGACTATCTGTGCCGGGGTATCACATTTCTTGGGGTCTCCCTTCCCAATTTCTGGGTCGGACTTCTTCTGATGCTTGTATTTTGTGTAAAGATAAGCATCTTTCCGGTTATATCATCCGGGGGAGACTTTAAGAGTATGGTCCTTCCATCCCTTACCCTGGCCATCGCTATGTCTTCAAAGTATACCCGGCAGGTTCGTACGGCTGTCCTGGAGGAATTATCCTCCGATTATGTGATCGGTGCCAACGCGAGGGGTGTGAAATTCTGGAAAGTTTTGTGGTTCCATGTATTCCCCAACTCCCTGCTGCCGTTGATCACCATGCTTGGTCTGTCCATCGGTTCTCTGTTGGGCGGTACCTCTGTAGTTGAAGTAATTTTCTCTTATCCGGGACTTGGCAACCTTGCTGTCTCAGCGATTACTTCCTGTGACTATTATCTCATACAGGGATATGTATTATGGATCGCGGTAATTTATATGGTGATCAACCTTCTGGTTGACCTGTCTTATTATTTCATTGATCCGCGCATGAGATTGTCGAGGTGATAGGATGAAAAAACAGAATTTCTTTTTGAAAAACAAAACTTTCACGATATTTTTAATTCTGGCAGTATTGATCGTACTCTCCGCAATCTTTGCGCCAATTGTTTCCGGAGGCGTTGACCCTACCGCAGGAGACCTCTCCCAGGCGATACAGCCACCGAGTTCTTCTCATATCTTCGGTACGGACAAAATGGGAAGAGATATCTATGCCCGTGTCATCTACGGCGCGAGGACTTCTCTTGTGGCATCATTTTCAATTGTCATTCTTGTCTTTGTAGTGGGAATGCTGTTGGGTATTCTTGCCGGATATTTTGGCGGGATCGTGGATACCGTGATCATGCGTATAGCAGATATGATGCTTGCTTTCCCCGGTCTGGTTCTCGCCCTGGCGGTGGCCGGTATCATGGGAGCCAGTGTCAGAAATGCCATCCTGGCGATCGCCCTGGTCACCTGGCCCAAATATGCCCGTCTGGCCCGAAGCCTTGTCATGAAGATCAGGCACAGGGACTATGTGGAGGCGGCCATTGTAACCGGTTCCAAAACGAGTTATATGTTGTCCCGTTATATGCTGCCCAATGCCCTGCCGACGCTGGTAATCACCGCAGCGACAGATATCGGCAGTATGATGCTTGAACTTGCGGCCTTGTCATTCCTGGGATTTGGAGCGGTTCCGCCCACTCCGGAATGGGGCCTTATGCTCAGTGAGGGTCGTGCCTACATGCAGTCAGCTCCCTGGCTGATGGTTTTCCCGGGTCTTGCGATCTTTGTGACGGTTGTAGTTTTCAACATGCTTGGTGACGGCCTTCGCGATATCCTGGATCCGAAGAATGAATAAGGAGGAGATGAAGATATGGCTTTATTAGAGATTAAAGATGCTACCATCTCCTACGGTACCCGGGAGATTGTGAAAGATTTCAATCTGACCATGGATGAAGGTCAGGTATGCAGTATCGTCGGCGAATCCGGCAGCGGTAAGACAACGGTGATCCGTGCCGTTCTCGGTTTGCTGGCCAAGGGCGGAAAAGTGACAAAAGGAGAGATTCTCTTTGAGGGTCAGTCTCTTTTAAATAAAACAGCGGAAGAGTGGAGAAAACTCCGTGGGACAGAGATCTCCATGATCTTCCAGGACTCCGGGGCTATGATGAACCCTACCAGGAAGATCGGTTCCTCCTATGTCGAATATATCCGCACCCACGAGAAGGATATCTCCAAGAAAGATGCCTGGGATAAAGCGGTGAAGATGCTGGAAAGAATGAGACTGCCCAGCGGTGATAACATCATGAAAAGCTATCCCTTCCAGCTTTCCGGAGGGATGAGACAGAGAGTGGGAATTGCCATGGGCATGACCTACGAACCGAAATTACTGTTGGCAGATGAGCCCACCAGTGCCCTGGATGTAACTACCCAGGCACAGATCATCCGCCAGTTTATGGAACTGAGGGAAGACTTTGGGACCAGTATCATCATCGTGACCCACAATCTGGGTGTGGCTGCCTACATGGCAGACTACCTGATCGTTATGAAAAACGGGCTTATCGAGGATGAGGGAATCCGTGACCATATCCTCCACGGATCTGAGAATCCTTATACAAAGATGCTGCTGGAGGCAGTTCCTTCGTTAGGAGGTGTGCGCTATGTTTGATGATAAAGATATGATTCTGGAAGCGAAACATATCACCAGAAGATTTCCGGCTGCCGGAAACCGCTCCCTCCTTGCCTGCAACGATGTCAATCTGAAAATGTACAGAGGAAAAACCCTGGGCCTGGTGGGAGAATCCGGCTGCGGAAAGAGTACATTTATGCGTTTTCTGGTTTCCCTGGATACGCCCAGTGAGGGGGAGATCATCTACAGAGGAAAGGATATCACAAAACTGAAAGGGGAAGAATTAAGGCAGAACCGTCAGAATATTCAGATGGTTTTTCAGGATCCTTCCGGTTCCTTTAATCCCAAGATGAAGGTCAGGGATATTATCTGTGAACCTTTGCTTAACTTTAATAAGATCAAACCATCCGAAAAAGACGCCACGGCGAAGAAATTCCTTAAGATGGTGGATCTTCCGGAAGATTTTTCCGACAGATATCCTCACAATATGAGCGGAGGTCAGCGGCAGAGGGTCGCCATTGCCAGAGCCATCGCTCTGGAGCCTGA
>CACZOS010000253.1 GCA_902782815.1 uncultured Lachnospiraceae bacterium
ACGATACCGATCTTCTCCCTCCGGTATGCCAGAAGCTCCTCATAGCCGGCAGCCTGATAGACCGCATGATCACAGCCGGGACCCACCAGGGGATTCCTGTTGGCCGTATTTACGATGGCATCCACATGCATCTTGGTGATATCATTTCGAACGACTTTTATGGGCATCTTCTCTCTCCTATTCCTCCTGTGATCTTTCTTTTGATTTCCGTCACATTTCCTAAATATCTATAAAAATTTTGTATATTTTGCACAAACATTTTTCTCTCAGTCCGCCCTGACGTGACACGGCTTCTTTCCTAATTCTTTCGGGAGGCAGTTTTAAAGGGAAAATATCTCCATGTCATTCCAGTTTTTCCCTTTTCCGCTTGTAATATCTGCACCGAGCGTCAAAATTTATCTGAAAATTCTGAATATTTACTTTATTTTTGGTCTGTGCTAACGTTCAGACTGTCAGGCAGCCGGGTTTATGACTGCGCCGCAGACCTGAAGCGGCAAAACCTTCCTTATAGTAAAAAGATAAATCGCAAAAACCGAGAAACCCGGCTGCTATCGAAAGGAGATGTATAGTATGTCAATCAAACTGATTGCAACAGATTTAGATGGAACTTTATTAAACAGCAGCCACCGTCCGCCGGAGGAATTCTTCGCCTGGGTGGAGCGCCACCCGGAGATCCGTACCGTCATCGCCAGCGGCCGTCAGTATCAGACCCTGACCGACATGTTCGGAAAGCTGGGAGACAGAATGACCTACTGCGCCGATAACGGCGGTTTCATTTTCCATGACGGAAAGAAGCTCTACAGCAATCCCATCGACAAGGAAGACCTGGAAAACGCCGTCCGCTTTATGGGAAATATCCCGGATACCCGCCTGGTATTAAGCGGTGCCCGTACTTCCTATATCAAGAGGGATACGGAACACGAGCTGGGGGCTATTCCCCTTTACTTCTCCTCCCTCACAGAGGTGGAAGACCTGAACAAGGTCATCGATGAAGATGAGATCGTCAAGGTTTCGATCTACGACCACAACCACGACGCGGCAGACCTGATCAATCATCTGCCGGATCTGGGCGGCCACATACAGAATGTCCTGTCGGAAGAATCCTGGATCGATATCCAGAATACCTCCACCAGCAAGGGTACCGCCCTCAAATTCCTTCAGGAAGAGTACGATATCAGCCCGGAGGAATGCCTGTGTTTCGGTGATTACCTCAATGACTGCACCATGATGGAATCCTGTCACTTCAGTGTGGCCATGGCAAATGCCCACCCCAAACTGAAGGAAATCGCCAACTACCAGACCACCACAAATGATGAGCAGGGCGTGGTCAGCATGTTAAGTCTGCTGACGGAGTAATCTTGCTCCACAGATAACAATATGCCTGGGTTCTGGCGGCAAAACGGTACTCCTTAAGAAGTTCCTTCACTTCCTCCCTTGTGTACCAGCCGGACTCGATCTCTTCAAAGACGGAGTCACTCTTTCGGATCGTTCCTCCTGCCACTCCCACCACACAGATGTTTTTCTCGTTGGAAAAACCGACAGCGCTGTAGCTTTCTCCGATATAATCGGTGATTTTCCTGATCTCAAGACCCGTTTCCTCACGAAGCTCCCTTGCGGCTGCCTGGTCCGGGGACTCCCCTTCATCGATAAGTCCGGCCGGGAAATTGAAGACCCATTCTCCCATGGCCAGGCGGAATTCTTTATTGAGAAGGATCTTTTCTCCCGTTTCATCCTCCATGATCAAGATCACGGCCTCCGCTTTTTTGCTATGTAGATCTTCGAAGGTTTTCAAGTCTTTGTCCCGGCTGATCATTTCATAGATCTTCTCCTGACCGTCAACGGTCTCATAATAAATGTCATACCTGGTGATAAAGGCACCTTCCTGCTTCTTTTCCAGTCCTTTGAATTTCATAGGAATCCTCCTGCTAAATTTCTGTAATTATTGAGCACTGATCTGAATCGTCATAGCAGGGTCTCCATGCCGACTTTCTGCGGTTTCAGACCCATGGCCTCATAAAACTTCATGGCATCAGGATTGCAGGACCAGACATTGAGGGTAAGGTTATAAAAACCTTGCCTTTTGGCATAGTCCAGAACGTAATCATACAGGGCACGGCCGACTCCCATGCCGCGGCAGGCTTCATCCACGCAGATGTCGTCTACGTACAGGGTCTTTATGTCCGTCAGCACGGAGTCTCCCAGGATCTGTTTATGCATGCAGAAGGCATGCCCCAATACTTTCCCGACATCGGGTTCCTTGTCCTCCACATAAACAAATACCGGTGTATCCTCCTTCTGAATAATCTCTTCAAGTTGTTCCTGATTATATTTTGTAGCCGGACCCTTGAAAATGTCCGGGCGGCCTCTGTGGTGTACCATATCCACCTGGATCAGCAGTTCCAGGATCCTGGGGATATCTTCTTTCTTCGCCGGTCTGATCATTTGCTTTTCCTCCTTATGAAGTATACTAGTATTCTTCCTTATCCGTCCTGAGACACCGCATGGTATGACGGGTCCGGCCGCCGATGGTACAGGTGAAAAGGGTCAGGTCCCAGCTGTCAGTCTTGGTGGTCAGGTACTCCTCCTGGGAGGGTTTCAGAATCTCCACCTCGGCGATCTCGTAATGGTAGACATATCCCTCCACATCCGTAAAGATGATCTTCGTCCCGTTGGGCATGGACCGTAAGGGACTGAAATGACGCCGGTAATTATGGCCGGCAATGACCATGTTGTCCAGATAGACTGTGCCGCTGTAACGGCATGGGGCGATCTTGAGCCGGTCATAATCCCACTCTTCCATGACAGGAAGGTGGAGTTTCAGGTCCGGCACGTCCAGATAACCGATATAGCGATAACCGTCGATCTCTATGGTGGGCATCTCCCGGTCTCCCAGGAACTCTTCTTCCACTTTCTCATCCGGATCCTTCTCATCAATTTCCCTGACCAGTTTCTGATATACCTCCGCAGAGGCTTTTCCTGACCGATAGGACTCATAAAAGTTATATATGGTTAAGCCCACCGCTGCCGCCAGGAAGAGCCAGCCGAAGGTGATCCATACCTTTCCCCTGAGAGAGGATTTTTTCTTTTTTTTCATGACTTGATACCACTTTTTTGTATTGAAATTTTTTGGCAATCCGATAAAAAACCGTCTCCCCGAATATAGATTATACCATCCGGTGAAAACGGTTTTCAATATAGAGTTTCCCTTATAACGGATTTATCCTATACCCAAAAAAGGCAGGAAATATAAATCCTGCCTTTCTTCATTATATCTGTTCTTTATCCTCCTGTTTCCTGCTCCGGATCAGGCCGATGATCATACACAGGAATCCTGCGGAAAGGAGAAGGGGTACCGGCCACCAAAGCTGTCCTGTCTTGGGGATGGACTTTGAGCCGCCCCCGCTGCCGCCTGAGGAGCCTGAGCTTCCGCCCCCTGAATCCTTTTTCTCTCCGTCGCCGGGTGTGGAGTCCTTTTTCTGGTTGGTCAGCTTCCATGTATCACCCCGCCGGCTGGCGGTAAGTTTGTAACCGGAGGGAATTTCCTTCTCCACCACCCTGTACTTATCTTCCGGCAGGTCGGTCCAGGAACAATGCCAGTTGTTTTCCTTTGAGAGAGTCTCTTCTTTACAGACTTTTCCCTCTCCATTCAGGAGCTGGATTTCCACCTTATCCGGCCTGTTGTTATCCTCTCCGTCGTCCCAGATCTTATAGACCTCACAGGATGTGGATTTATCCGCAGCCGGCTTGATGACGACCTTCATATCCTTCTCCAGAAAGACGAAAACCGGAACAGCGGTGGTTTTGCTTCCCTCTACGGAAGACTTGTCAAAGACCATGTAGGCGCCAAAATCCAGATCTTTGAAGATATATTCTCCGGAGGAATCTGTGGTTATCTGCTTAAGAGGTTCCAAGCCGTCGCGGACAGCATATGATGCCAGAAGTTCCGCCGCATTTTCCAGCTTATCGTCCTTTATCCCAAGTATCTCCACATTATATTTCCTGAAGTCCTCGGTGATCTCATATCCGCCTTCACTGTTTCTTGCTGCTACTTTATATAAAGCAAGTTCATTTCCTGATTCTTTCCAGCTTACAGTCAGACTGGCCTTATTTTCAGCCGCATAAGCAGTCGGGATAGCGGATCCCGGGAGGATGATGGCCGCGGCACACAGTAAAGCCAACAATTTTAATCTGATCTTATGCCCTCTCTTGTTCCTTGTTGCTTTCATTGCTCTATTCCCTCCTCCTTGAGACGACTTCTGTATTCCGACATCAGTTTCTCTTTCTTTCTCTTACTGTGGGTATTCAGGAGCAGCCAGATCAGCAGAACACCCAGGATGGTGGCCGCAATGATCGGTGCCACGATCAGCGGATCTACCTTGAGGGCATCCGCCGAGATTCTCACGTCGTCTGCCCGATTGGCAATACGGTGGGCCCGCACCAGCAGACGGTGGGTATTGATTCCGTAAGGGGTACAGGTGACCAGGGTAACATAATCCTTGCCTTCCTCCAGCTGCAGATCCTGCAGCTCGTTGGGCAGGACAGTCCTGATCCTGTCCACCTCATAGGTTAAAGTTTTGTCCAATACCGTAATGGTAAATGTATCCCTCTCCACCAGGCGGTCTATGTCCGTAAACAGCCTGGCAGAGGGGAGCCCCCGGTGGCCGGAGACCACACAATGGGCCGTATCCCCGCCTACCGGGAGGGAGGTCCCTGCCAGATGGCCGATGGCCACCTGAAGGATGGCATCATCAACCCCGTGGTAAATGGGAAGCTTGATCTTGATCTTGGGGATATCGATATATCCCATGATCCCGGTCCCGGTAATATCCAGAACACTGTTGTATTCCTTCAGATCTTCCTCGTCGGGGGAAAATTTCAGTCCGTTTTCCGCGATCTTTTTGTTATACTCCACCGCTGCGTCCCAGATCTTTTCATTTTCCTCGTCGGACATGTTGGCAACCGCCTCGATATAGGACGCAACCGCTCTGGTCTGATGGAAGGAATTCCACCAGTCCGCAAAGGACGGGTAGGCCAGAAGGCCTGCTCCCGTCAGAAAGATCAGCACCAGGACCACATTGATCAACCCTGATAGGAAACTTCTCCTCTTCGCTTTGTTCTTTTTTGCCCTGCCTTTATATGTTTTCGAGCTCAATGGAACAAAATCTCCTTAAACTTATTGGCAAACCTGTATGTCAGGCAGTCCCTCTTTAATGGACAGGTCCGATCTTCGCGACGGGCCAGATGCGGAAGACAATTTTTCCCACAATCTGCTCCTCCGCAACACATCCTACCGATGTATTTCTGGAGTCGATGGATACGCTTCTGTTGTCTCCCATTACGAAAATCCTGGAATCAGGCACCTGATAGGGAAGTTCGATATTACACTCTCCAAATGCCTTGGGTTCTTTCAGATACGGCTCATCCAGCTTGACGTTATTGACGAATACATTGCCCGCTTCATCGATATCCACCCAATCACTGCTGGTGGCGATGACCCTCTTAATCAGAATATTGTTATTATAATAGAAAGCAATGATATCTCCGGTTTTAGGGTTGGACTGTTTCAAGGAGAATACGATATCTCCCCCATCCAGGGTACCCTTCATGGATTTTCCGTATATCTTAAGAACGGGAAGAAATATTACCGCGATCAGAACCGCCACCGCTGAGACAGTAACCAGGGTAAAGAGGGTACTGCGAAATGTTTTGGCAAAGCGGATCCGGTAGTCCACCCGGTCATACTCTTCCTGCAGTTGTTCCAGGGTAGGATCGCTGTCGGCACTTCCTAAAGTATCCTCTCTGACCGGGATTTCTCTGGGGATATCCCTTTTCGCTCTGTTTTCTCTCCTGCTC
>CACZOS010000254.1 GCA_902782815.1 uncultured Lachnospiraceae bacterium
ACAAGGAGCATGACGGCGTGTATACGGTGCAGGCGGAGGTGTTCGGCAAGGGTACTGATATGTGGCTCAGAAGCCAGGGAGAATCGATAAAGCTTATAGCGTAGGTGATATGAGACAATTATTGAAAAACTTGAAAGTTGACAAGTTTATGTCTGATTTTCGTTCTATAATGACGAAGATGTGATTTCGGAATCAGTTACAAGTTTGTTTTGGTTCCGAAATCTATCGATACAGTACAAGCAACTTGAAACATGCCATATCAGGCGGTTTCTGACAATCTAAAAGGAGGTATAGCCATGACGTACACAAAGAAAAATCAAAAACTGGACACTTTAAACCATTCGAGCGTAAGGGCTGTCCCTCTGCGTCTATTGGGATAATTCTCTAATCCTGATAATCTGACAGATTAATACCCTTGCCTTCGGATAATTCTGATGGTGTGTTTGCTATACCCTTTTTTTCGAGAAACAACCATCTGAAAAGGAAAGGAAAAAATATGGAGATTATCAATGGAACCTATACATCCGCAGGACTACACTTGACAAAAAACACGGAAAATAGAATCGATGGATATGCGAAAAGTCAGATTGAGATGCTTTGCAATACAGAAGCACTTTCCGGTAGTCGCATTCGAATTATGCCGGATGTCCATCCTGGTAAGGTTGGTACGATTGGTTTTACGGCCACAATCGGTGATAGGCTGATGCCACTTTTGATCGGAATTGATATCGGCTGTGGAATGACTATGGCACATATTTCAAAAGGTAAGAAGGAATGGCAAAAGCTGGATACTGTTATCCGAGAGAACATTCCATCTGGCCCGATGATAAGGAAGACTCCACATTCGTCTGCATTGAACTTTGACTTTGGAAGGTTGGATTGTGTTTCACATATTCAGAATGATAGAGGATATGCATCTCTTGGCACACTTGGCGGAGGTAATCACTTTATCGAGGTTGCTACAGATGGAGATGGATTGTATCTTGTAGTACACTCTGGAAGCAGGCATCTCGGCAAGGAAATTACTGATTACTATGTGTCGAAAGGACAGAAGCATTTGAAAAATAATGGGATAGATATCCCCTATGAGCTGACCTGGATAGATAGTGATTTTATGCAATCCTATATCCGAGATGTGGGTGTTGCTACGGAGTATGCAAAACTTAACCGTCATATCATTATTGAGGAGATTCTGAAAGGGATGAAATGGAAAGCAGATGATGTGTTGGATTGTCCGCATAATTTCATTGCTTCCGATGTACAGTCTAAATCTGTGTTCGGGAATCCGATTCTCAGGAAGGGTGCCATCTCAGCAATGGACGGAGAAAAAGCCATCATTCCGATCAACATGCGTGATGGGATTATCCTCGGCATCGGAATGGGAAATGTGGAGTGGAATTGTTCCGCACCACATGGTGCCGGACGCATATTGAAGCGCGAGGATGTGAAAACCCGGTATACGGTATCATCATACAAATCGGAGATGAAGGGGATCTATTCCAGTTGTATTGGAAAGGAAACGCTGGATGAAGCGCCTTTTGCCTATCGGAATCTCGATGATATTCGTGATGTACTGGGTGAAACTGTCAAAATTACCAAGGTTCTTAAGCCTCTTTACAACTATAAGGCCGGAACCGGAAAATAAAAAAGGAAATGGTGAAGAAATGATTATTCAGATAAGTTCGGGGCAGGGCCCCTCGGAATGCGAGCTTGCCGTGAGCAAGTTGTACGATACACTCAAAGCGGAATACTCTGACATTGAGTTGCTCAATAGTCATGCTGGTCGTGAGAATGGGTGCTTTTCATCTGTTATGTTCTCCATCGATGAAGACATAGAGCCTTTGGAGGGGAGTATACAATGGATCTGCAAGAGCCCGTTCAGACCGCATCACAAGAGAAAAAATTGGTTCATTGATGTTAGTATCATCCCGGAAGTAGATAATATCTGCACGGCAGGCACAGAATCGCCAGGATGCGCTTCAGAAGCTGAATGCGATCCTGATTGATAAACAGTATGCTGCCAAAGCAAAGCAAAAGGGTGATGCCTGGCGCGAGCATACCCGGATTGTCAGAGGCAACCCGGTGAGAATCTATGAAGGGATGGATTTTAGGAGGTATAAAGTCATGAAGAAATTTTATTTTATTGTTGATCATGAGGATAAAAATATGACTTTGAAGGATAAAGCCATTCAAGA
>CACZOS010000255.1 GCA_902782815.1 uncultured Lachnospiraceae bacterium
AAAGTAACCCAGACAAAGCATGGCTCCCGGCAGGGTCGGCGCACCGTAGGTCACGATATCCGCGCCGGATTCCCGGATAGCACCGGGTGTACGGTCATCAGGGTCTACGCTCATGCCCCCCGTACACAGAATAAGATCCAGAGACTCTTCCCTCATCTTTTTGATCGCTCCCAGGATCTTCTCCTTGTCATCTCCGCTGTAGACATGTTCCTTCATTTCTATCCCGTATTTATTCAGTTTTTTCTCCACCACCGGAGTGAACCGGTCTTTCACCAGTCCTTTTTCCACCTCACTCCCGGTGGTAATGATCCCGGCAGTTTTCAGCAGCCAGGGCCTGATGGAAAGCAGAGGCTCCTTCCCCGCTGCTTTTTCAGCCTCTCTTAGAGTTTCCTCCGGGATGACCAGAGGAATGACCCGGGTCCCCGCCAGTTTATCCCCGGGGTGAACGGCAGTGTTTCCATGCCTGGTGGCGATCATGATCTCATCTATGGAATTCACCGCATAAAGCCTGTCTGTATCTACCAGGAACAGACCATGGATATCCGCCACCAGTTCCACTTTCCCCTCTTTTACCGGTGTGGCATGCATACCCTTGTTCTGACAGAGGATCCGGAGCCTGTCGGCCGCTTCATCCTCATGAAGTATTCCTTCCTTCTTCTCCCAGACATAGAGGTTTTCTTTTCCCATGGACAGAAGCACGGGAATATCCTCCTCGGTCACGATATGCCCCTTCCGAAATCTGGCATCCTTGGTGATACCCGGTATGATCTGCGTCATGTCATGACAGATCACGTGTCCTACGGCATCCTGGGTCCTGATCAGTTTCATGATACTATCCTCCATGTGTAAAAATCATTAAAAAAGCTCCGCCTTAAAAAGGCAGAGCAAATGAATGCGGAATGACAGATTTATCCCGCATGCTGTACTCTCCTTTCCAAGGGCAGGGAGGCATTGCTGTTTCCGGCAATACCCTGAGGAAATCCATCGTTTGACCGATGCTTCCTGGTCTGTGCCCCATAGCTTTTGCCTTAGGGACAGAGACTCGGAGACAGGGATATTTGGTTGTGAAAAGAAAAAACCTTACCGATACTCTTATCATATCAATAAGGTTTTTCTACGTCAATGATTAACTATTTTCTTTCCAGTCTCATGAACATGATCAGGAACTGGATCAGTACAAATCCAATGATCATTGTGGTCAGATAGATCTGTATTCCCTGCAGCTGGGTAAGATATCCGGCTATTTTTTCATTTCCGCTGTTGGCAAGAAATCCTGCCATTTTACCCGTGGCAACGATACCGATGGCCATGGGGAAAGTAACACCGGCGTAACCGGGCACGAAATTAAAGGCAAAGAATTTCGGCAATTTAATAACGATAAAGGCCAAGGACAACAGAACACAGATATACATGAAAATCACGAATCCTTTATTGGGATTCGGAATGACATTCAGATAGCTGACCAGACAGAGGGAACAAGGGGCCAGAACTACAGCCATGGTATGGTAGACCGCATCCTTTACATCAACGGTCATCAGTCTCCAGATCATGAATGGTATGATGATCAGATAGACGATAATTCCGTAATATACGATGTATTTCAGTATATGGTTAAAACCGAATGCAGCGCCTACAACACAGCTGACCATGATTCCGTTATAGGTCACGAACCAGCTGGGGACAAAGGTATTGATATCTCTCTTTTTGATCACATTACGATAGGTAAAGATCAGGATATGAATGGCATGACAGATCCAGGCAGCAAACCAGAGGCCGATACCCAGGGTCTGATTGTATTCATAATAATAGCTGCCAAGGATCATCAGCATCATAAAGAAAGCGGCATAGAGACTGCAGGGGACCACCATACCGTATTCATTCAGGCAAACATCGTTGAAACGGATAATCTTGATCAGGTAGATGATCCAGATGACGGTTGCCACGGCCATGGTGATGTGTCTGATCCAGACAAAACCGAGTCCGGCATAAACATTGCTTAAGGTCAGGGCTCCAACAAAGGTGGGGAGCACAGGAACAGGTAATTTTTTCAATCTCTCCATCTTTTTCTCCTTTTGTCTAATATGGTTTACAGGTGACCCGGCCGCGGAATGATATACCGCATCCGGTTAGTCATTTGTTTTCTTCACTCAGCATTCCCTGGGCGGCTCCTCCTTCTCATAGAGGAACTGGAAGTTATCATCCATGTGGAAGAAATCGGAATAATCGATATCAAACAGAGGCTTCTTCACCTTGGTCACATCGATCTTCCGGCGGATCAGCTGGGTAAGCACGCCGCTGTAGGAGAGATCGCCCTGGAGAATAGCCCCGGTGATCACTCCGTCTTTATGAACCACCTTCTTATAGATATTGTGTTTGGGATCCGTATAGATTTCCTCCTGATAGGAATCATCATAGCGGTTGGCCTGCCCTAAAGACATACTTTCAAGTCCCAGGAAGTTCATGGTGGACTTGGAAGTAAAAAAGTCATCCATGGTTCTGGGAATGCCGCTCATGTTATATGCGGCGATCATTCCCTCCTTCACGGCCACCGGCCAGATGGGACCTCTTCCGGAGACATCTCCTGCTCCGTAAACATTCTCAATGTTGGTCTGTCCATGTTCGTCAAAGATCAGTCCGAAGCGGTCACATTCCAGCTTGCTGCCCTCCAGGAATTCCACCGTGGCCCGGACACCTGCGCAGTTTATCACCAGATCAGTGGGAATCTCTGTCCCGTCACCCAGGATCACTTTGTAACAGTTCCCATCCTCATCCAGGACAAACTCCTTTGCCCCCATGTTGTAATACTGCTTTACCCCTTTTTCGGCGAACATCCTGCCGTATACTCCCGCGGAGTACTCATCCAGCTGGATTCCAAGCATATAGGGGGCCATATCTGCCAAAGTAATATTCTTGTTGTATTTGATCAGTCCGGCCACCACGTCTATTCCCACAAGACCTGCGCCCATAACAAAGATATTTTGTGCCTTGTCCAGCCTCTCTTCTATGAAAAGAACATCCTCGAAATCACGGAAACCTGTGATGTTTTTCCCTTCTCTCAGTCCGGGAATGGGGAAGAAATTAGGATGGGATCCTGTACAGATGCACAGCTTGTCATAAGCGATTTCCCGGCCGTTCTCCAACATGACCAGGTTTCGGTCGGTATCAACTCCGGAAACCTTCACTCCCTTGATCCACTCTGCATTCATCCGGTCGGCAAAGTCATTTCCCCCCACAAAATTCAACTGTTCAAGATTCCTCTCCCCTTTAAGATGGTGATAAAGGATACAGCGGGAATAGATGGAAGTGTCCTTGGAGATCATGGTGATCTCCGCATCCGGATTAAGTTCTCTCAATTTGCGAACCACATTGGTTCCGGCGGCACTGGCGCCGATAACTACAAATTTCGTCATTTCGTCACCTCCACCAGGGTAATGGCGTGCATGGGACATTTTTCCACACACATGGGATTGGCAGATCCGTCCTCACTCCGATGAACGCACATATCACATTTCATCACTTCATAATGTTCTACGGCATCCGGCTTAAGAACGCCGTATGGACAGGCCATAACACACATGAAGCAGTGGGCACAGTGTTCTTTATCGTAGGTGACGTATCCTGTTTCTTCATCTTTCCTCATGGCACCGGTCATACAGGTGATGGCACACTCGGGCAGATCACAGTGCCGGCAGAAAATAGGAGCCGGCCTGGTTTCCGAGTCGATAACAACCCGGTTCCTTGCATCGTGGGTATCATGGGAGATACAGCAGGAGGTCACACACATCAGACAGCCTATACAGCGGCTGCGGTCAATTCTTATTCGATACATACCTTCATGCCTCCTTCGGTCTGAGATTGACAACGGCGGATTTATAGGACGGCTCCCTGGAGTAGGGATCAAATACAGAGGGCGTCATCTTATTGCACTCGATATAATGCTCGGGAGCAAAGATTTCATCCTCCTGGACATCCTCAGTGATACGGACTGCAAAGTCTGCGCTCTGGCCGTTGCAGGAGTTGATGGTCACCCGGTCCTCATGTTTCAGGCCGTATTTTTCTGCCACGACGGGATGAATATAACAGTAGGCATGTTTGGTACTCACCCCTTCAACAAACTGGACTTCCCTGGTACGGCTCTGGGTATGCCACTGTCCCACCGTACCGCGGCCGGTATTGAAGACCAGCGGGAACTCGTCATTCTGGACATAAGGATTCTCAAGCGGTTCCTC
>CACZOS010000256.1 GCA_902782815.1 uncultured Lachnospiraceae bacterium
ATACCGATCAGGGTCAGGAAGGGACTCTGCCCCAGCATCAGTACCAGATACACGATCATCATCACCGTATTGAGCAGAACCGGCGCAAAAGTATCCACCAGGGTTCCGGCTATGGAGGCATTCAGGGCCAGACGCCCCTGAATATCCCCTGCCAGCCTCTGGGAGAAAAACTCCATGGGAAGCCTCAGGACTTTCCACATATAAGTTGTACTGCCGATGACCGCCATCTTTCCGTTGATCTTTAAAGAATAGACAGCCTGTGCCCAGGCAACGATCAGCTGAATCACAGCCAGAATGATCATGACGGAGATAAAAGGATACAGCCAGTCCCTGTTGATCCCCGTAAGAAGCCGGTCCATAAAAATGCGGGAAGTAACCGAATTGGCAATACCGAAAAGGTAACTGATGGCTGTAGTCAGCATAACGAAAACCACTGCCGCGCCGGCCCCGATCAGTCGTTTCCTCGCAAAACCATGGTGCTCTTCGGTTTTCCGCCGGGTTCAAAGTCCTTCGAAGGAACCGGTATCAGGGTAATCCCGGTAAAAGCATGATCAAATTCCTCCATGGTCACACGGACGGTTCCCCGGGCGGGATCATTCAGATAGGCATAATTTCCCCTGAATCCGTTCAGAACAACAAAATGATTCATATTCCAATGGATTATGCAGGGATACTCTCCCATCTCGCGGATCGCTTTGAGACTGCACCGGTAAGCCTTCACCTCAAAACCATAATGCTGTGCCGCAAGTACCATATTTTTAGCCTTGGAGCCGTCACGGGAGACTCCGCAGTCCAGCCGGACCTGCTCCAAAGGGATCCATTTTCCGTAATAAGCCATCACCATGGTCAGGGCAGCCGCGCCGCATTCCAGCGCTTCCAGCTGCATGACCACGGGAACTTTGGCCACACCCTTTGTGAGTGTGGGCCTTATCTTTTTTCTGCTCATCGCTGCCTCACCTGCTTGTCAGCAAAAATTCAATAGGGTGTATGGTTTCCGTCACGACCGTACCATCGTATATTCCGTCCGGCAGGTCTACCCCGGCGGTCCCGACAGACCGGCCGTATTCGTCCGTCTCCGCCGAGATCAGCACGGATTCCTTCCCTGCCACCTGCAGCGGCATCCCCTTCTTCAGGATTCCCGGCTCGAGAGGGATGATCTGTGCAGACTGATTCTCCACCACTACTTTAACCTCGGTTTTTGTCTCCAGATTCCCCACCGCGGACCAGACAAAAATACCCGCCAGCAACAGGATCACCGCTGTAAGGAACACCCATATCCCGGGGTTGGTCACATGCAGATAGTCCGTGAGCTGCTCCGGGGAGGAAATCCGGTCAAGGGTCTTTTTGCGGAATAAGGTTGATTGTTTATCCGTCATATTGTTATACCTCTTTTTTGGGAATATGTTTTTTCACTATCACTATTTTAAAAGATTATTGTTCTATGTTCAACCAATAAAAAAAGACAGACCTGTGATCTCATTTTAAAAAATCACTAAGTCTGTCTTTTTTTCATCCCAGAGCCACATCCAGGGCCATCATCAGACTGAATCCCACGGCAAAGAAAACAACACCGATATTGGAGTGCTCTCCCGCCGACATCTCCGGGATCAGTTCCTCCACCACCACATACAGCATGGCTCCTGCGGCAAAGGACAGAAGATACGGCATGGCAGGCACCACAAGACTGGCGATCAACACAGTCAATCCGCCGAATACCGGTTCAACGGCACCGGACAGAAGACCCAGCCGGAATGATTTCCCTTTGCTTTTTCCCTCCGCGAACAGGGGCATGGAAATAATGGCTCCTTCCGGGAAGTTCTGGATCGCGATACCCAGCGCCAGAGCCAGCGCCCCGCCTGCGGTGATATTGGCCGTTCCGGATAATAATCCGGCATAGACAACCCCCACCGCCATCCCCTCAGGGATGTTGTGCAGGGTAACGGCCAGGACCATCATAACCATCCGGTCCAGCCTGCTTTTGGGTCCTTCAGCCTGGTCGATACTGTCAATTCCCCTATGCAGATGGGGAATCAGATGATCCAACAGAAGAAGAAAGAGAACACCAATCCAGAATCCGATAAAGGCCGGAAGAAAAGCCCATCTGCCCTTATCGGCAGATTGCTCGATCGCCGGGACAATCAGACTCCAGATTGAAGCCGCCACCATCACTCCTGCCGCAAAACCGGTTAGGGCACGCTGCAGACCTGCTTTCAGATCATTCTTCAGAAAGAATACACAGGCCGCACCGGCTGTCGTCCCGATAAAAGGGATCAGAAGCCCCCACAGAACCATCTTCATTTCCATCCGAACAAGCCTTTCTTTTTACATGGTGCGGATTCCACTTCCAGACATCGGTATCCGGTTGCATCGATCACCTCTTTAAGGACGGCACTTTCCACCGGTTCCTCTGTCAGGAAGGAAGCCTCCTTTTTACTCCGCGAAGCAGTCACCTTCTTTGCGGAAGGAACTGCCTTCCGAATAGCTTCAGATATGTGTGCCTCACACATCCCGCATACCATTCCTTCAATTTTTAATGTGGTCTTGATCATGATATCCATCCTCCAATTCCTGATAATAAGTTAGTTATTACTAACTATCTTATTATAGATTCTCTGTTCAGGAAAATCAAGGACAATTATACCGGCGTTCCGACTTCAATCAGATTCCCGTCCGGATCATAGAACCGTACGACTTTCTGCCCCCAGCTATGGGTCATCAGCCGGTTAACATATTTCACTCCGGGATAATAATTTTCAAGTTTTTCGACAAACGCTTCTATGTTTCGTTCCTCAAAATACAGTTCGCATGCGTTGTTCTCGGCAAGGATCTCCTTCCCGAGAAACTCTTTCCAGTATTTTTCTTCCTGCAGCACCAGACCTTCCGTCAGGATCATATTTCCATCCTGATCAAGAATCATCTCCAGTCCGAACAGATCCTGATAAAACTTCCGGGATCTGTTGATATCTTTTACAACGATCAACACGTTCTTCAGTTTCATCATTTCCCTCTTTTCTTCTTCGGGGCAGGCAGTTCTTCATACATCGCTTCCAGCAATTCTTTCAGAAACTCCTTGTTCTCCACGTCATCCACCAGGAGCATTTCCTTTGCTCCGTCATAGGGCAGCTCACTGTCTGCGTCCGGCATCATAGCCGAGGCCGCCTTCACGGGTTTGACCAGAAAGCGGTTATCATAGATGCCGCCGATCACTTTTCCGCGATAATAGATGATGTATTCTCCCATCATTGCGCGACAGGATATGTCATCCAGCTCTGACAGCTGGTCCATTATAAAATTCAGGTATTCTTTACTTGAAGCCATCTCCCGAACCTCCTTGCAGATTCATCCCGTTTTTTTCTCCAGCAAAACCAGGTCCACCCCCGGAATACCGTTAAAGACTGTGGGAACCACTCCGATCTCACGATAACCATGTTTCTGATAAAAGGACCGGGCCGCCATGTTCCGGGCATTGGTATCCAGCCTTAGATAATTACATCCATGTTCCCGGGCAGATTTTTCGTAATATTCCAAAAACTTACTTCCCGAACCCCGATGACCCGGGCGGACAGAAACGATCAAGGTGTGCAGAACCATGACTTCGCAATCCGGCGCCGGGTACTCCCAGATGCCTTTTTTATAAACGTCCACCTGCAATTGATTAATGATTCCGGTGGCGGTGATTACTCCCTCATCATCTACCTGCACAAACATATCGCCGCGGGAAATAGAATCCTCTGCTGTCTTCCGGACAGGATATACATTCCGGATCCATCCTGTAATTGTCTCTCCTGCCTCTTCTCTTTGGTGTATCTCATTGTAGATAGACACGATATCCTGCAGATCGTCTGCTGTAGCTTTCCTGATGATCAATTCCCTGTACCTCTTTATCCCTGTCATATAATTGTATCATTCAACTCTGTTCCTGTCTCCTGACCGGATATAAAATTTAGTTTATAAAGCGGCATTTGAAACAATTTCTTCCAGAAATGCTCTGGCCTCCGCTGCACCGCCGCAGGAATGGAAGCTGTCTGATATTCTGACCGCGTTCTCCTTGTATGCAGGATCCGTCAGAACTTTTCTGACTGCAATCAAAATATCCTCTTCCGAGATGGATTCCAGCATCACCCCCGCCCCGAGTTCCTCCGTTCTTTTCGCCACAGCACCCTGCTCAGGTGTTTGGGGAAACAGCACCAGGGGAACCCGGAAATAAAGTCCTTCGGAAGCGGAATTCATGCCGCAGTGGGTGATAAAAGCATCCGCGATGGAAAGGACAGCCATCTGATCCACGCTTTCATGGATCTGTATGTTTTTCGGAAGATCATCAAAGTGTTCGGTATTTGTTCCCATGGAGATAATGATCTGCCAGTCTGTCTGCCCCAGTGCGTGAATACAGTTCCGATAAAACTCCCGGTTCTGATTTACCGTTCCCATAGAAATATACACTGTTTTCCCTGCTGTTTTAGTCACCGGATCTGTGATGGGACGGATGGAGGGACCGATAAAGTGATATTTGTCAGAAAAGGTGTCTGCACATGGCTGAAAGTACTTTGAAGTATAGACGATGGTGTTGGTCTCATTATCGTTCTGCACAATGTCCAGCAGCCCTTTGACCGGATATCCCCTGTCCTGCAGACGTTTGATCTGCTGATTGATACGAGGCATCGTGAACAGCATTTTTGCGATATCCCAGGGGCTTTCCTTCATGTACTTTGCGGAGTACTTGTTGAAAGCG
>CACZOS010000257.1 GCA_902782815.1 uncultured Lachnospiraceae bacterium
GATCTTTTCCACGGGATATCTGGAAACCTCAGCTCCCAGGCTTCTTATGGTGGCGTATATGAGGGTAAGTCCTCCTACTCTTCCGAAAAACATCAGAAGGATAAGGATCAGGCGGGAAACAAGTCCCAGAGAAGTTGTGATTCCCAGGGTAAGTCCTACGGTTCCGATGGCTGACGCGGTCTCAAAAATACACATTTTCATGGGCAGTTTTTCCACCGTGCCGATGATAAGAGCCCCGAGAGAACAGAGGGTCAGATACATGACCAGAAGAGTAGACGCATTCTTGATGGTGTTGTCCTCGATCCTTCTACCGAACATATGGGCATTTTTCTTCCTCCTGAAGGTGGCCAGGGAATTGGCCATCAGGACGGCGACCGTGGTTGTTTTCATCCCGCCGGCTGTGGAGCCCGGTGAACCGCCGATGAGCATGAGCACGATCAGGATCATATGGCCGGAATCCGTCATAAGAGACAGATCTGCTGTGTTAAAACCGGCAGTCCTGGGGGTGACGGCCTGGAACAGGGAAAGGCAGAGACGCTCTCCCATCGGCCATCCGGAGAACTCACCGAAAAAGAAATGGATCGTGGGAGCCAGGATAAGGACAGCAGTGGTCACAAGAATCAACTTGGTCTGCAGACGATATCGTTTAAAATGATAAGAGTTGCGGGCAATATCATCCCAGGTAAGAAAGCCGATACCTCCCACCATGATCAGCAGGACAATGGGGAGAACGATTCCCGGATTGCCTGAGAAAGCAGTCAGTGAGGAGAACTTTCCGGTACTGCTTCCCATAACGTCAAATCCTGCGTTGCAGAAGGCCGAAATGGAGTGGAAAAAGGCCATCCATACACCTTTGACGCCGAACCGGGTGCAGAAGGAAGGCATCATCACCACTGCCCCCAGCAATTCCACGACGAAGACTGCCCTGAAAACAAAAGAGTTCATTTTCACGACACCGCCGATCTGGTGCGCGCTTATGGAATCCTGCAGCATGCTGCGCTGAAACAAAGATATTTTTCTTCCGGACACCGTGGCCACAAATGCAGCGATGGAGATGACGCCAAGACCACCGATCTGTATCAGGATCAGGATGACCGTCTGGCCGAACATGGACCAGTATGTTGCCGTATCTTTTACCACCAGTCCGGTTACACAGACAGCGGAGGTGGAGGTAAAGAGGGCATCCATGAAGGGGGTCCAGCAGCCGTTCTTTGCCGAGAAAGGCAGGGTAAGCAGAAATGTTCCCGTCAGGATAACCCCCAGAAATCCCAGGATGATCATTCGGAATGAGGTAAGCTTATTTCTTAAAAATATCCTGTTCATGGCATATTTCCCCCATCATAAAAATCGTCATATTATTATAGGGTAAACTCTGCAAAGATAGTATTAAGGCATAGGAGAATGAAATTAAGATTATATTAAGATTTTAATTTTTTGTTATGATATATATAAAATTTTTGAGAGTGTGAGAAAAAAAGGCTGCCGCAGGAATACCATTATCTCACCGGAGATAAGGGATATTTCTGCGGCAGCCTGTTCATCAGCTGTTATTTTTATGAGATTTAAAGGGTACCGAAAATTCTGTCTCCCGCATCACCGAGACCCGGGCAGATGTAGGCGTTCTCGTTCAGTTCCCGGTCAACATGACCGATATAGATATCCACATCCGGATGTGCCTTATGAAGCTTCTCTATACCTTCAGGAGCTGCGATGATACAGAGGAACTTGATTCTCTTTCCTCCGTATTCCTTGATCTTATCTATGGCATCAATGGCAGAACCGCCGGTTGCCAGCATGGGATCCACCACAAGTACAACCCTTTCATTGATTTTTTTGGGAAGTTTACAGTAGTACTCACGGGGTTCATGAGTATTCTCATTTCTCTCCATGCCGATATGGCCCATCTTTGCTTCGGAATATACCCTCAATATACCGCTGGCCATGCCGAGGCCCGCCCGCAAGACCGGAATTACCGCTACTTTTTTACCTGTGATCCTGGGAGACTGACATACTTCCAGAGGAGTCTCCACTTCGATCAGTCTTGTCTGGATATCCCGGAGTGCCTCGTAGCAGATCATCATGGAAATTTCTTCAACCGTTGAACGGAACAGATTTGTTCCTGTATTTTTATCTCTGAGTATGGTAATTTTATGCTGAATCAAAGGATGATCCGTAACATAGACGTTTTCGCCGTAAGGTTTATTTTCTGCTGACATAGACTTGTACCTCCTCATATTTATTATCTTAAGCAAAGGATCTTTTATCCCAGTTGGAATTCATACGGGCCTTTCTTATATCATCTTATCACAGATATAAGAAGAATTGTTATAAAAAAAATAGGAAATTAAAAGTATTTTGAGTTGCACTTCTTCAAAGAAAAGAGTATAAATAATGATGTAGTATTTTTGGAAAAAGACATAAAAATTAAGAAGAAGGGCCCTAATGAAGGGTCCGGCGCAGGAGGTTTGAGCATGACTGATATCAGAAGACCGGATGACATGGTCCGGATCACCACGCCGGAGCTGGCGGATGCATTTATTGAAGAACAGGTAGAACTTATCAGGAACCAGGTGGGAGATAAGAAAGTCCTTCTGGCCTTATCCGGAGGAGTGGATTCTTCCGTTGTGGCTGCCCTGCTGATCAAAGCCATCGGGCAGAATCTGGTCTGTGTTCATGTGAACCACGGCCTTCTGAGAAAGGGAGAACCGGAGCAGGTGATCGAAGTCTTCCGCAATCAGATGAATGCCAACCTCATCTATGTGGACGCAGTGGACCGCTTCCTGGATAAACTGGCAGGGGTGACCGATCCGGAAACCAAGAGGATGATCATCGGCGGTGAATTCATCGATGTATTCGCAGAAGAAGCCCGCAAGCTGGACGGAATCGGATTCCTGGCCCAGGGAACGATCTGGCCGGATATCCTGGAGAGCGAAGCAGGGATCAAAGCCCATCATAATGCCGGCGGCCTTCCCGAAGATATCGCTTCCCGTTTTGAACTGGTGGAACCGGTAAGGATCCTTTTCAAGGATGAGGTCCGTATGGTAGGCGATCAGCTTGGTCTTCCCGCCAATATGGTCTATCGTCAGCCCTTCCCCGGCCCGGGTCTGGGCGTACGTTGTCCCGGTGCCATCACAAGGGATCGTCTGGAAGCTGTCCGCGAATCAGATGCTATTCTCCGTGAAGAGTTTGCCAAAAACGGCCTGGCAGGAAAGGTATGGCAGTATTTCACCGTAGTACCGGATTTCAAATCCACCGGTGTCAAGGACGGAAAGAGAACCTTTGACTGGCCCTGTATCATCCGTGCCATCAACACTACTGATGTTATGGAAGTAACCGTTGAACATCTTCCGGCTGACCTGATCGATCATCTGGTCAACCGCATTATCTCCGAAGTACCCGGAATCAACCGTGTACTGGTGGATTACACACCCAAGCCGCCCGCAACGGTGGAATACGAATAATCACGATGCATACGAGCCACGCGAAGACGATGGATGACAGGCTTGGGAGCTTGCTCATAAAAGACTGTCAGACAGCGGATTCATGCGGCGACAGCCGCGTAGAGATTGCCGTGTAACGGCAATCGATGTGGCCGGTAAAGTAATTAAAAATATGTTGACAAAACGCAGGAGAGCCGCTTGAACAGTGACTCTCCCTTTTTTGCCTATAAAACCAAAAGGATGCTGTAAATCTATTTAAGTCAATTAATAATCCAACATAGTCATTTTACACTATTGTGACTATGTTGAATTGACTTTTGACATAGTTTATGATAATATGCAACTAAGTCAAATTATATAAAAATGACTTTATTAAGCTATAAAAAGAGGATAATGAATGAGAACACTAGATTATAAAACGGAATATAGGAAATTATTATCCCCGGAAATAGTATCTTATCTGGCAC